>CBDUGR010000245.1:0-4605 GCA_965366515.1 uncultured Gammaproteobacteria bacterium
AGCAGAGGCGTTACCTGCACCGGTGCCACATTTACTACAAGCAATAAAGTCAAAAAGGTGGTCACAATACCAAGCAGTGACAGCATATTGATCAAACGATGATTTGAAACAAAGGCCGACAGCAGCATTACCAGCACCGCAGTGGCGGTAATAGCGATTATGGGGAGTAGTGCGGTTAGCTGCTCTGCGCTCATAATTTGCTTCTACTTTTTGATTTGATTATCAACATTAACCCTTTTACGCCTCGCTCAGCGCGTTTGCTAAATTCCACCAATCTCTTCTGCTAATGACAGTCAACCGCACCTGAACTACCTATTGCTTTTAATATTAGCTAACACCCATTTGCAGCAGTAACCCAACCGTATCCATCACGGGTTGTGGATAAAGCCCCAAACCGATCGTTATCAACATCATCATCCCCATCATCAACACTTCGCGCGATGAAAAATCACTAATTTCTCTAGGCACCAGCGGTTTACCATGGAAAATACGCTGAATCACAATCAGCGAATAGATGGGCGCAAGAATGAGTCCCAATGCCGCAACGACCGTTATCCAGATATTTGCCTTAAAGGCCCCCAGCAATACCAGAAATTCGCCAATGAAGTTGGCCAATCCGGGCATACCTAAAGCGGCAATAGAGAAAAACATCACAATAGCACCCATCTTCGGAGCACTACCCCAAAAACCACCCATTTCCCGCATATCGCGAGTATGGATACGCTGCTGCACCGATCCCGCAAAAGCAAATAATGCCGCCGAAGTCATCCCATGAGCCAACATGGTCATCACCGCTCCCTGATAACCCTGGCTGTTAAAGGCATAAACACCCAGCAAAACAAACCCCATGTGGCTAATACTGGTGTAGGCAATCAGGCGTTTAATATCGGTTTGCGCGAACGCGACTAACGCCCCGTAAATAATGCTAATCACACCCAATGTCATGGCTGTCGGGGCGAAAATAACCGACTCCTCTGGAAACAGTGGCACACAAAAACGAATTAGCCCATACGCGCCCGTTTTCAATAGGATTCCAGCCAGGATCACACTACCCGCAGTCGGTGCCTGAGTATGCGCATCGGGCAGCCAGGTATGCAGGGGCACACCGGGAAGTTTTACCACGAAGGCAATAAAGAACCCCAGCATTAACCAGAAAACCGGAGCGCCTGACAGGTTAGCGCCTAACAGATCAAAATAACTAAAGCT
Source organism: uncultured Gammaproteobacteria bacterium (assembly GCA_965366515.1). GTDB lineage: Bacteria > Pseudomonadota > Gammaproteobacteria > Pseudomonadales > IMCC2047 > JAJFKB01. Next base: position 1,207 of record CBDUGR010000245.1, read on the forward strand.
AAGCTGACCGCTCTGCTGATAATTGAAATATACCAGGGCTACCATTGCCAGTAGCATTAACAGCCCGCTGGCCTGGGTAAATATAAAAAACTTAATCGCCGCATAGGTACGATTTTCATGTCCCCAAACCGCGATAATGAAATACATCGGAATGAGCATCACTTCCCAAAAGAAAAAGAACAGGAACAGATCCAATGCGGTGAATACCCCGGCTACTCCAGCCAGGGTCCACAACAGATTGAAATGGAAGAACCCACTACTCTTCTTAATCTCAGTCCAAGAGGAAAGCACTGCAATCAACCCCAGAAATAAGGTTAACAACAGCATTAAAAAGGCCAGACCGTCCATCGCCAGAATAAAATGGATACCAAAGCGGGGAATCCAGGGGAGATCAAGGGTTGCCCACCATTCTTGCCCGGCAATGGTGACTGATGAGGAGGAGAGACTGAAACTGATCAGCACCAATAGGTCGATTAGAATGGTAGCGATCGCAATCCAGCGAGGGTCAGCTAACCGCGTGCGGTCGGCAAGCCAAGCCAGGATGCCCCCGAGGAATAGAATCAGAATCAACCAGACTAAAACCATAGATGCTGCCTCCATACACCTAACCCAACAATGGCTACCACACCTAACGCAATACCCGCTGCATACCACTGGACACGTCCGGTTTGACTCATGCTAAGCAGGCGATGCAGCAAACGGATTAGCCAGGCGATTAAATGATAAAATGAATCCACTACATCTTTTTTGTTGGCCCTGACCAACCACATAAATGGATTAACCAATAATTTTTGATAGAGCCAATCGAATCCCCAGCCGCTAAACCAAAAACGTTGCAGCCTTTTGCCAATACTATTAGCTGCTGCTTTCTCAGCTAATTCCGGTTTCCCGTAGAAAAACAGGTAAGCGATCAAAATCCCGACAAAGGGTGCCGCGATGGTCAGCGCATTAGCTGCACCCGCCAGATGCGGCAACACTTGCTGGATTGGAAATACTCTGTCCAGAGGTACATGAATCAAGCCACCAAACAGCGATAGCACACAAAGAATAATCAGCGGTAACTTAATATTAAGCCCGATACTACTTTCGTCCGCATGGGTTTTATCCGCACCAAAGAACACCACAAAAATCAGCCGTGAGGTATAAATTCCGGTAATCAGGGCTCCCAATACAGCCACCGCCCAAAACATGTCTCCGGATTGAGCAAAGGCATGGGTAGCCCCCAGAATTTCATGCTTGCTATAGTAGCCAGAAGTTAACGGTAATGCGGCCAAGGCCAATCCACCAATTACAAAGCTCCAAAAGGATACCGGCAGGCGCTTGCGTAACCCACCCATTTTGAATATGTCCTGTTCATGGTGCATACAGATGATCACAGCACCAGAGGCGAGGAATAGTAACGCCTTAAAAAACGCATGGGTCATTAAGTGGAAAATGGCCGCCGACCATGCGCCCACACCCAAGGCCAGAAACATGTAACCTAACTGGCTCATCGTAGAAAAGGCGAGAATGCGTTTAATATCGGTTTGCACCAGCGCGGTAAAACCTGAAATTAAAAGGGTCAGCACACCGATAATGGCGACCACAAAAAGCACATCCGGTGCGAGCAAAAAGAGCGTATGTGTACGTGCGATAAGATAAACACCTGCCGTCACCATCGTCGCCGCATGTATCAAGGCGCTGATCGGCGTCGGCCCCGCCATGGCATCAGGCAGCCAAGTTTGCAGGGGTAATTGCGCAGACTTGCCTAAAGCACCACCCAATAGCAGCGCCGCTGCGAGCGTCGGCATGGTTGTGCCCAGCGCCCAGGTCTGGCCCGCGCCCTGCATCAACTGCTGAATATCCAATGTACCGAGATGCATAAACAACAGAAACAATCCCAGCGCCATCGAGGTGTCGCCAATACGTGTGACGATGAAGGCTTTGCGTGCAGCATAGCCATTTTCTGGTTTGTCATACCAGAAACCAATCAGCAAGTAACTACACAGACCAACCCCTTCCCAGCCCAGATAAAGCAGTACCAGGTTATCGCCCAGCACCAGCACCAGCATAGCGGCAACGAATAGATTCATATAAGCAAAGAACCGCGAAAACGCGGGATCCTCATCCATATAACCGACTGAGTATAGGTGAATCAAAAATCCGATACCGGTGATAATACACATCATCACCAATGCCAATGGATCAAGATATAAAGCGAATGCCGCCGTAAAATCGCCACTACTCATCCACTGCCATAGCGTTTGACGGAATACTTGCTCTGAAGCCGACATCCCGAGAAATTCGACGGCAATACCAAACGTCAATAGTGCAGCAATGCCTACCGAACCGACACCCACCCATGCCGCCAATCTTTTCGGTAGACCACAGAGCGCCAGCAAGAGAAATCCTGCTAAAGGAAATGTGGGCACCAACCAGAGTAGATTTAGCATTGTTTGTTTATTGTTTCCCTATTTTCTCTTAATTTTTTACGGTCTAAATGGGCTAACCCCACTTAGTCCAGTCCATTACCCCTTCATATCACTTACAACATCTATATCCACAGTCTTGAATTTCTTATAAAGCTGTAACACCAGTGCCAAACCCACCGCAACTTCCGCAGCCGCCAGCGTCAACACCAACATAAACATTACTTGACCATCCGCCTGCTGCCAACGGGATCCACCGGTAATAAATGCCAGCCCTACCGCATTGAACATAATCTCCATCGACATCAGTACAAAAATAATATTGCGCCGTACCAGTACGCCGAGTAACCCAAGACAAAACAAGATCGTTGCCAGAAGTAACCCATGTTCAACTGGAATGCTGATCATTGATCCTCTACCTCCGGAGGAACTTCTTCCTCACGTTCGTTTAGCGGTCGTGCCAAATGATAGGCACCGACCAAGCCAGAAAGAAGAAGCATCGATGCCAATTCCACCGCTAGCAAATAGGGCCCGAATAACAGACTTCCCACATCCTTGGGTGTAACCATCCGCGCACCGGAAAGTCGCTGATCATCGACTAACAGAGTCAAAACTTCCGCCAATAAAATCAAACAGATAATGCCGGGTCCAATCCAGATACCAAAATTTAGCCACTGTCTTTCCTGCTCTACTGTAGCGCTACCCATATTCAGCATCATGATGACGAATACAAACAGCACCATGATGGCTCCCGCATAGATAATCACTTCCAGCCCCGCGGCAAAGGGCGCCCCCATAAGATAAAAGAGCACTGCCACAGCTAACAGTGACGCAATCAAATACAGCAGCGCATGCGCCGCATTTAACCTGGTGATGGTCATAACCGTGGCAAATAGTGCCGCAGCAGACGCAGTGTAGAATAGAACCAGCTCAGTACTCATGGTATTAAACTCTTCACATCAATGGGTACAGCTTCATTTTCGGCTTCACC
>CBDUGR010000246.1:0-4576 GCA_965366515.1 uncultured Gammaproteobacteria bacterium
TAAACGCGCTGGGCAAGAAATCTTACTATCGTTACAACAGCAAATACCAGCTCACCCGCTCATGGGGCGATGTCCCGTATCCGGTCGAATACCGCTATAATGAATACAACGAACTGGTCACGATGCAAACCTTCCGTGATGATAATGACTGGAATCAGGAAAGCTGGCCGGAGAATGCAGAAGGCGACAACACCTCATGGCACTATCAGGAAGGCACCGGGCTGCTTCTTTCTAAACAGGATGCGACGGGAAACCAGACCCGCTATTCGTACAACCGGGCTGACCGGCTTAAAACCCGAACGGATGCCAGGGGAATTATCACGACGTACAGCTACTCACCGATGGGAGAGCTTGTTGAAACGGACTACTCTGATGATACGCCGGATCTGGTTTTCGCCTACGATCGCACCGGGAGGACGACAGCCATTCAAGATGCTGCCGGGTCTCGTTCCTTCACCTATACCCATTCCATGCTGCTGAATGAGGAAACAATTGAAGGAGTGTTTCCTGTCAGGATCGAAAAAAAATATGATGATCGCGGCAGAGAACAGCAGCTGAATCTCAATACAGACTATCAACTGGCCTATGCATACGACACAACAGGCCGTTTTGCGCAAATAGACTGGCTGGCCAAAGGCAATACAGGCTCGGCAATATACAACTACCTGGAAAACGCAGATTTGCCGGCTGGATATAGCTCGGATGACATTTCCGTAAACTATCAGTTCGAGCCGAAAAGAAACCTCAGAACAACTGTTGCCAACAGCAGCCCAGAGCAGCTGATTTCCCGATATGAATACGAGTATGACCGTCTGGGCCGCCGATTAAGCGAGCAACAGAGGGGTGAAGCGTTTGACCGACAGGCATTTACCCTCTATGATTATAATAACCGCAATGAAATCACGAGCAGTGCCGCCTTTGTCGGCAGCGATCAAAACGACCAGACCAGACCGATGCCTGAACAGACACGATTTTACCAGTATGATGCGCTCGGCAACCGTGAAAAAGTCCTGGAGGGAGCAAAACAATCAAGCTACAAACTCAACAGCCTCAACCAGTACACTCAGGTTTCAGATGAATCCTTCACGCTCATGACACATGACGCAAACGGGAATCTGGCGACTATCAAAGATGATTCATCAGACATCCGCTATACCTACAACGCGGAAAACAGACTTGTTGGCTATGAGCCACTAAGCCCGAGAAAAAACGATACCCGCGTAACATTCACCTATGACTACATGGGCAGAAGGGTAGAGAAAAAGACATTTCTCTACAACAAAAAAGACTGGCAACCAGCGAAGCACATCTACTTTATTTACGACGGCTGGAATTTGCTTGCAGAAATCGATTTATATTCGCAGGAAGAGACCAATTATGTCTGGGGACTCGATCTAGGCGGCAGCATACATGGCCCGGCAGGCGGTGTCGGCGGCCTGCTAGCCCGCATAGACAAAGACAAACAAACAGCCCATTACACCTATGACAACCGCGGAAATGTCTCCCAACTAATCAACAGCGACGGCACCATAATATCAACGTACCAATACGATCCACACGGAAACCTCCTGCCAGGCTCAAAACCAGACACAGACCAAAACCCCTTCAAGTTCAGCACAAAATACCACGACAATGACCTAAACCTCTACAATTACGGCTACCGCCACTACTCCCCCCAAATAGGCAGATGGCTAACCAGAGACCCCATAGGTAACCTGGGAGGAACAAACCTCTACACCTTCGCCAACAACTCGATCAACAACATAGACTCGAATGGACTCTACGTATACGACATCCATTATGTTGCAGTCTTCGCCACTTTAATAGCTGCCGGTCAATCCCCCCAAGATGCCTGGGAAATTGCCTACTATTCGTCATATCCTGATATGGATAAACGCTATGATGCTGCGTCCAACTTTTGGCCTGCCATGTTCGGAAGTGAAAAAGCGCTGATGTATCAGGAGTATCTTCATTCTCTTAATGGTAAAGATTTAGATGAAATAAAGATATTGAGGAAATGCGCATCTTGTTTAATCAAAAATGATCAGGAATCAATGAGCATGAGCATGAATGATCATCAGGTTGATGGTATTCTACTACATCTTTTAGGTGACACCTACGGTCATTTGGAACTAGAATATATCTGGGAAAACGGAGAAATTGTAGATTACGGAACAGGAGATACGGCATACTCAGGCGGGTTTGGCCATTTATTCGATATTACCTTCCCAGATATGGCGGCATATCGACCGGAATTAGCAAATCAGTTTTTAATGAGTGTTTACAATTCACTGGGGGTAAAAGGCCGGAGTGATGAAGACATGATGAACGATATTTATCAAGTGATAAAAGATCTTGACTTACCAGATTTTCCGACATCTGGGTCTGTTTTCGAAACAATGTATGAAGAACTGATGACGAGAACTGATATCAGCGAAGGGCTTTTTCCTAGTCAGTTGGATTTTAGACCCTATCAACATAATCCACTTAAGGATACTGCTCCAACTAATCAAGTGTCAGTGCCAGTTACGCCGGATTCTATGAGTGAATTGTTAAATGTGTTAATTCATTGTTCAGAAGGCGGAAAAAAATGATTCGAAAGTTGTTGTTATTTTTTTTCCTTCTGTCTTTTGTTAATCATATTTTGGGTTGTACGCTTCCCAGTCAACTACGTGTCTATGATCAATATTACTTTCATGATTTGATGGTCGATCAAGATAGAATTTTAATTTTGTTAAGTAAGGAAACATATAGTCCAGAAGTTTCTTTTTCAAGTGCTATGATGAGTGAAATGTCAACAGGAGTTTCATTTAGTAATTTATCATACGTGTTGATTTCATTTGATATCGATAACTTTAAAAATATGTCAAATGAAATATCAAAAATATCTGATAAGAAAAATATTATAACAAAAAAAGATATTTCTGGTATAAACCCTCACGTAAGGGAAAAAATTATAGATTGGAATGGATTATTTTTCAATTATGATGTATTAAATTCAATTCCATGCACTTCTATAATAAATTTGGAACATTCTTTTTATTCTAATCACATAACATGCCGAAGAGATATTGTAAGTCCAAAGTTGAGTCTTGATAGGAATTTTATTTTTTATATTATTAATGACAATATTTACATATATGAAATAGATACTGGTAAAGTAAAAGAAATAAAATCAGAATTATATAAAGATAAGTTTATTGATCAATATGATAGTACAAAATATGTTATTGATGATATAAGATTTATAAATCTTTCGTTAACAGGAAATAAATTAACACCCTATAAATTAACTGTTGTAAACCAGGAAACTGGGCAGGAAATTGGAAGTATTAATTCAAAATTTAGGATTGTCAAAGATATAAATTTTTCGAATGAACTAGTGTTGGGATATCGTTCATCCATAGGGTTTGAGATATTTGATCTTGACGGGAGTTTTCTTTATAGCCTCAGTAAAGAAGAATTAAAAAATATTAATCAGGCAGTTTTCCACAAAGATAAAGTCTACGCAGCAGGATTAACAACAAAAGAGGGCCCATTCGGCAAAAAAGACTACATAGAAATCATCCAATGGGATTATAAAAACGACTCCGTCATCAAAAAATACTACCCCTGCGACAGCCCGGAACTCGAGATGTAAAAATGCAAAAACCAGGGGTCAGGTCCCCAAATCAAACATTTTCCAGGATACAAAAAGATCATGGCGAGACCACTGCGCATAGAATATCCCGGAGCTCTTTACCACATCACCGCACGAGGAAATCGAAAGCAAGATATTTATCTCGGCAGCTCTGACCGCTATCATTTCCTGCAGATTCTGGAAAACACCGTCGAGAGATACAATTGGGTCTGCCATGCCTACTGCTTGATGAACAATCATTACCATCTTCTTATTGAAACCCCGGATGCCAACCTTTCTATCGGGATGCGGCAACTAAACGGGGTCTATACGCAATACTTCAACCGATCAAATGACAGCGTGGGCCACCTATTCCAGGGAAGGTTCAAATCTATCCTTGTAGAAAAAGAACCCTATCTTCTTGAGTTGTGTCGTTATATTGTTTGCAACCCGGTGAGAGCCGGCTTTAGCAGAGAACCGCAGGATTGGAAGTGGAGCAGTTACAACGCCACCGCCTATGGAAAGAATATACCGCATTTCCTTACCGTTGACTGGTTGTTAAATCAATTCTCCACTGATTTGTTAACTGCACAGGAGCTTTATAGAGATTTTGTACAAGATGGTCTTTCCGGTAATACATCGCCATTGGACAACAAGGTACACCAGGCAATTTGTGGAACCGAGGCGTTTGCCAACAGTGTACAGGCTAAATTACTAAAAAGTGATAAGCTCAAGGAATTTCCTCGCAGGCAGAGACAGCTTGTCAGACCACCACTGAGTGAGCTAATGCCCATGCCGGGTGAAATGAACAAGCAGCAACGAAACGATGGGATTTGTAAAGCTCACTTTGAGTATGGCTATCACCTGAAAGAAATTGCTGACTACCTTGGACTTCACTCGGCGACGATCAGCAGGATCGCCGCTCAGAAGAAAAAAATGTTGGATTTGGAGACCTGA
>CBDUGR010000247.1:0-4562 GCA_965366515.1 uncultured Gammaproteobacteria bacterium
CTTATGGTCAGCCGGCAGGATCTGCTACATCCAAAAATATCGGGGAACAAGTGGTATAAGCTAAAACACAACATTGCACAGGCCAAGGCGAGTGGTGCACACAGGCTGGTCAGCTTTGGCGGGGCTTATTCAAACCATCTGCATGCTTTAGCCTATGCTGGACAACTATATGATTTGGACACAATCGGCTTGGTGAGGGGGGAAATAATCAACCCGTTGAACCCTACCTTACAGGATGCGGTGGATTGGGGGATGCAGCTGATTGCGGTATCCAGGTCAGAATATCGACGAAGGAATGAGGCGGATTTTCTCGAGCAACTGATTCGGCCATTTGAACCCTGCTATGTGATTCCAGAAGGCGGGGCTAACTTATTGGCCGTTAAGGGCTGCGCGGAGATAGCGCAAGGTATAGAGCGCCAGGTAGATTGTTTGGATTATTTATGTGTCCCATGCGGTACTGGCGCTACGCTGGCTGGCCTGGTTTCCGGTTTAACCAGCAGTCAAACAAAGGTGTTGGGATTTTGTGCCTTGAAGGGGTTGCAGGATTTGGAGGAAAAGGTGGCGCAACTATTGAGTTTGAACGATTATGATTCAGGCGTGCCATGGCAGGTTATTCATGCATACCATTGTGGTGGGTTTGCGCGCTTGTCATCGGGGTTGATACAGTTTATGGACAGGTGGCAGGAATTTTCGGATATCCCTCTGGAGCCGCTTTATACAGGTAAAATGATGTTTGGTTTATTTCAGTTAATTGAGCAGAATTATTTTTTACCGGGAAGCTGTATCGTTGCAATTCATACTGGCGGGCTGCAGGGCTTAAGGGGTATGCGCGATAAGCTGGAACGATATCGCAGGCAAATAGAGGTGCCGCGGTAGCTACCGAATATTTCAGCAGTATGTCTAAAACTGCTCTGAAGTCCCCATGCATATTGGCATTGATCTAAATTCGCCTCGGTAACGGTTTGTCACAGGCATGTGGCCGACCAGTTTTTACCTGGTTAGTGCTCAATTCAACACAACCCAGCGTTAAAATTGTGGCGCCTGACGAAAGATCCGGCTAGCTCCCCATCCAGTTGTCCGGAGTGACGAAATAGCGGTTGGTTTCCCTGTAGCCTTCAGCAAAGGGTGCTAAATGCACAACCATTTTTGGGAATTTGGAATGATTAAAGTGACTGCGTAATTGCTCTTCCAGATTATCTATGTTGAGCAGTTTTGTGTCTGCCTTTTCCGATGCTGGAGCCAGCCAACCCTCCTTTGATAATATCTGCCAAAAATTTTCATGATTGAGTTGCTGTAACTCGCTAATGCGTAACCGGTAGCCAGTCAGGTGTTTATTCCCCGCTTGTTTTGGTGCGTTGCAAAGCTGAGTTAAGGGGTAAAAAAAGTAACCCTTAAGACAGATCGCTGGATGTACCTGTGTAATACCCAATTCGGCTATGACAGAAGCACCTTGTGGCGTTTTGGAAAGCTGAGATTGCCTGTGTAGCATTTTGTTGAGTTTTAAATCTAGCCGATCTTTACCTCCTGGGCCGATCCAGCAGTCCCAGGAAGTGCTTCCCCCTCGCATGTGGGGAATGCCCAGATAGAATTTAACGGCCGTCTCCAGATGATAATATTGCTGCCGTTGACGGCAGTAATAGATAAAATCGAACTCTCCCAGCGTTTCTCCGTCAGATCTGACCGGTAGATTACACGCAATGAGATCAAAGCGGTCGTTTTGCTCCAGAATATACTGCCAAAGTACTTCGAAATAGATGCCCAGTTTCTTGGGGCTGCGTTGCTTTGTATAATCGAGTATTTTCTCTTTATGCTTATCCAGTGCAGCCCAGCGTGCGAGCTCAAGGTTACCCGTCATCTCGCAGAGCATTCCGGGAGCTGCCATTAGGTCGGGGCTACCGAGAGCCCACTGCAAATCCTGGTGTAATTTATCGGCGGATAATTGATAAGGCACAATATTCTCTATGATCTGTCATAGTTTTGAGATAATGGCATTATCACTATATCATACAGGCGAACCGGCCAATTTAGGCTTTTATATCATGATGAGGCGATAACCCGAATGCACCCATTTAATACCATAGGAATAGTCGGTCGTCGTGAAGGCAATGCTGACGTTGCGGATTCGCTTGCGCAGCTCGTGGACTATCTCTTATCGAGAAACTGTGAGGTTGTGCTGGAAGAGTACGCTGCTCAGTTACTACCGAATCAGCGGCTGACAGTCCATAGTCATGATTCTCTTGGCAGTAAATGTGATTTGGCGATTGTTGTTGGAGGTGACGGCAGTATGCTAACGGCTGCCAGGGCTTTGGCCAAACATCATGTGCCTGTGGTCGGTATCAATCGCGGTGGGCTGGGGTTTTTGACCGATATATCACCAGATGAGCTGGAGCTGCGCATGGATGAAGTGCTGGCGGGACAGTATACGACTGAAGAGAGATTTCTTCTGCACACAAAGATTCGCACGACTGAAGAGAGTGAGCAGTCAAAGGGCTATGGTCAGGCGCTTAATGATATTGTGCTGAGTTCTGGCAAATCTGCTCGTATGATTGAATTTGAATTGCATATTGATGATCAGTTTGTCTATAGTCAGCGTTCTAACGGGCTTATCGTTTCAACGCCGACGGGCTCGACTGCATATGCGTTATCTGGGGGTGGGCCTATCATGCATCCGGCATTGGATGCCATTGTGTTGGTTCCCATGTTCCCCCATACACTGACAGCTCGGCCATTAGTCGTGGATGGCAATAGTCGCATTAAGATCGTTCCGGGTAGCCTGCATGATACCTATCCACTATTGAGTTGTGATGGGCATGACAGTTTTACGATCGCTCCTGGTGATGAAGTCTTTATCAGAAAGATGGAAGACAGGCTCAAGCTGATACATCCTTTATCGCATGATTTTTATGAAAGTTGTCGCAGTAAGTTGAGCTGGGGAAGTCGATTAGGGGATTAGCGGTGGCGGTGGTTGAGAAAGCGTCGATGGGTTACGATATTATTGGCGACGTGCACGGTTGTTATGATGCTTTGACTGAGTTGTTGGAGAAGCTTGGTTATCGGTTTCAACAAGGAAGTTACAGGCATCCACAACGAAAAGCGGTTTTTCTTGGAGATCTGGTCGATCGTGGCCCAAAGATCAGAGAAACCTTACAGTTAGTGTATGAGATGGTGTCCCGAGGTGATGCGTGGGTGGTGCTGGGCAACCACGAGCTTAACGTCATCAAGTTCCATACTGAATCCCGAGAAAGTGGCAAAGGCTACCTGAGAGAGCGTAATCAAAGGCACGCAAGCCAGATTAAAGAGACGCTGGATCAGTTTGCTGATTATCAGGATGAACTCGCCTATTTTATTGATTGGTTTAAGACGTTGCCTTTGTTTCTGTCATTCGATGACTTTCGTGTGGCGCACGCGTGCTGGGATCAGCCTTTGATCGAGGAATATCTGGGGCGATACCAGTCGCCGCAAATCAATGAAGATGTATTGCATCGTAGTATGGATCTTAGTAGCACAGAGTTTCGTCTGGTTAACCGATTAACGCGAGGCACCAGCATGTTATTGCCTGATAACGCGAGCATACAGGGTAGTGATGGCTTGCAGCGGCGAAACTTTCGTACCAAATTTTGGTTGGAGAATCCTGGAACCTATGGCGAGGTCATATTTCAGCCCGACCCTTTGCCTCACAGGATACATGATAGGCGTCTTAGCGATGAGGACAGGCAAAGGTTAGTGTATTATTCGGAATCAGAACCTCCGTTGTTTGTAGGTCATTACTGGCGTCATGGCACACCTGACCTGATAAGCCAGAATATAGCCTGTCTGGATTATAGTGCAGTGTATGGGGGCAAGTTGGTAGCGTATCAGATGAATGGGCCGGGGCAGTTGGACGCCGAAAATTTTGTTCATGTCGAACAGCATTCCAAGCTGGACAACAAAGGAAAATTGATCGAATGATCAAAGCATTAACCATTCCATTGGCTCAAGATATTCGTCCTCTTAGCAGGTTGTTGTGGTCGAGAAATGTGCAGCACCGCATCAGTGAGCATTCTGGGCAGCAGGTGGTTTGGGTCGCAAACGACAAACACTTGGTGCTCGTCAAAGAGCTATACCAACAATATCAGGCAGGCGATTTAGAAGATTACGCTGCGCAACCCATGAGGGAGTCGTCGCATACAGACTTTCGGTTTTCATTTGAAAGGGTTTGGCGGTATTTGCTGGCATCCCCGATTATTTCATTGTTGATTCTAATTAGTGTGCTGGTTACGCTGTTGCTTTATGGCGCAGAACAATCTGTGTTCCTTTTGCTTAGAATGGGTTCCCCAGCCTATATTCTTGAAAGTGGGGAATACTGGCGACTGATAACGCCAATTTTTTTACATTTTAATGTGATGCACTTGGCCTTTAACCTGTTGATGTTGTGGGTATTCGGGCACCAGATTGAAATGCGTGGAGAAACAACGAGGCTAGTGTTGCTGATACTTGTGTCAGCAGCGGCGTCGAATATCGCGCAGTATTATGATTCTGGCTCCGGTTTTGGTGGTATGTCTGGAGTGGTTTTTGCCATTCTC
>CBDUGR010000248.1:0-4556 GCA_965366515.1 uncultured Gammaproteobacteria bacterium
CCCAAGGTCTGCTGGCGGCTTCAGGATCATCATTGCGTGTCGACAGCGCCCGTGCGGCTGCAAATCCACCCAACCCCAACTGGGAAGTCGCCATCTCAGCACCTCCAGCAATCATCACATCGGCATCACCCTGCTGAATCATTCGTGCTGAAAACCCAATATTATGGGTTCCCGTGGTACATGCGGTAACAATTGAAATATTTGGACCTTTGTAGCCATACTTGATGGAAAGATTACCGGAGATCATATTGATAATGCTACCGGGAACGAAAAAAGGAGATATTTTACGAGGCCCACTGTTTTTTAAAGCATCATAATTTTTTTCAATCATGGTCAGGCCACCAATGCCAGAGCCGATTGCCACGCCTATTCTGCCCGCATTCTCCTCTGTACACTCAAGTTGAGCATCTTCAATTGCCTGCTCGGCAGCAATCATTCCGTATTGAATAAAGAGATCCATTTTCCGGGCATCTTTGTTAGAGATGTACTCCCCGATATCCAGATTTCTGATCGACCCTCCAAAACGAGTGGTATAGGCTGAAACATCAAAATGTTCTATCGGCGCAATACCGCTTTTACCTGCAACAATATTTGTCCATGTATCTGCAATATTATTACCAACGGGCGACAAAATCCCTAGCCCTGTAACCACCACACGCCTGCGTGACATACTCATCCTCCAATAACAAACTTATAGGCCTATACCGCCCACTGGCTTCCAATCGGGCCTGGCTCTCATAAAACAAAAGCCGCACCAACTTAAGCTAGTGCGGCTTTCGGAAACTCATTTAGAATGTTTTATAGATGTTCGTTAATGTAGTCAACAGCCAGTTGTACGGTGGTGATTTTTTCAGCTTCCTCATCTGGAATTTCAGTCTCGAACTCTTCTTCCAGTGCCATTACAAGTTCCACGGTATCCAATGAGTCCGCGCCCAAATCTTCGACGAACGAGGATGCGCTTGTTACTTCATCTTCTTTTACGCCCAGTTGTTCACAAACAATTTTTTTAACTCGCTCTTCAACGGTACTCATAACCTTTGTTACTCCTATGGATAATTTAAAGGTCACAGCAAATAAATATAGGCTGCTTAAAATTCTTTATATGTAACCCTGTCTTATAGTAGTTATTATGTCGCTTTTAAAACGAAGTCGCATATTATCAAAGTTTTCAGGTAATACAATACAGATTTCCTATAAAAAACTATTTTCTTATTCCAAGAGCGGCGCAGCGCCAGCCCTTTTACAGCGGCTATTTTACATATACATGCCGCCATTAACATGAATTGTCTGGCCTGTAATATAGGCAGCCTCCTCACTGGCAAGAAATCCTACTGTTGCGCCTATTTCCTTTGCCTCTCCCAGTCGGTTGACTGGAATCTGACCTAAAAGCGCCTGCTTATGCTCATCTCCGAGATCTTTGGTCATATCTGTATCGATAAATCCTGGCGCCACGGCATTGACCGTAATAGCGCGAGACGCAACCTCTCTGGCCAAAGCCCGAGTATAGCCCTCGATACCCGCTTTGGACGCCGCATAGTTAGCCTGACCCGCGTTGCCCATGGATCCCACAACCGAACTAATATTAATAATTCTGCCCCATCGAGCTTTGGTCATGGCGCGAAGTGCCGCTTTAGTAACTCGATAAATAGAAGTGAGGTTGGTATTAATAACTTCATCCCATTCCTGGTCTTTCATGCGCAACATAATATTGTCCCGAGTAATACCCGCATTATTAACCACTATTGTGGGAAGCCCATATTTTTGCGCAATTAATTCAAATGCCAACTTCACCGAATCGCTATCAGATACATTCAGCGCGATACCCTGACCAGTATTACCGATATCCTGCAGGTTATCACTGATAATTTGCGCACCGGACTCTGTGGTGGCAGAACCAATCACAACCACACCTCTTGCCGCCAACTCCTGGGCTATCGCTTTACCTATTCCCCGAGTGGCACCTGTTACCAACGCTACTTTTCCCTCAATGCTCATCATCTCACCTTAAAACAATTAGTTATGCCGACAAGGACTTTTCCAGTCCAGATAAATCGCCAATGGAGGTCACATTCAACTGCCTGCTAATTCGCTTGTTTAACCCTGACAAAACTTTCCCCGGCCCACATTCAATAACCTGCTCGACTCCCTGATCAACCATGCTATTAACACAATCTACCCAGAGCACAGGCCGATACAGCTGCTCCACCAATGACTGTTTGATCGCCTGTGGCGTTTGCTGCACGGTAGCTGAAACATTTTGTACAACTGGAATATTGGGCTGATTAACTTCGATCTGCTCTAGTGCTTGCTGCAGCTTATCGGCAGCAGGCCGCATCAACTCACAATGCGATGGAACACTTACCGCTAAAGCCAGAGCCCTTTTGGCTCCCGCGTCTTTACACATTTTGATAGCTCGATCAACAGCCTCTGCGTGTCCGGCAATGACTACCTGGCCAGGTGAATTAAAATTGACTGCCGAAACAATCTGGTTTTGCGCTGCCTGCTCACAGATCTCAACAATCTGTTCATCCGCCAGCCCCAATACTGCAGCCATTGATCCCACACCGGCCGGTACCGCCTCCTGCATATACTTGCCACGCAGATTAACCAATTTTACCGCCGCGGTAAATTCAATGGCCGATGCCGCCACCAACGCCGTATACTCACCAAGACTATGGCCCGCCACACAGACCGGCTGCGGACCTTCCAACTCATTCCAGAGGCGCCAAAGCGCAACTCCAGCCGTTAACAAAAGCGGTTGCGTAATATCGGTGCGGTTGATCTCCTCAGTAGTCCCGGTCTGGCATAGCTGCCACAGATCCTGGCCCAGCACTTCGGACGCTTCACGGAACGTTGTCTCGATAACGGCATGATCAGCAGCAATATCCGCCAACATACCCAAAGACTGGGAGCCCTGCCCCGGAAAAACCAATGCCAGTTTTTTATTCATAAATAATCTCGCCAATGCAAATTCAGAATATCAGTAAGATGGAAATACAAAAACGACAATTCAATAAAAAAGAATGTCGCTAATGAACGATACCCACACGACCTCAAACATAGTATTCACTTTAGATAGACGTTTTAACTATTTGTTTTAACACCTATTTCTATAATATTTTTTTGTATAAGTTGAGGTAGAGAGCCGCTCGCCTCATAAAACGCCCGTTTAACTGCCTGCTTAAAACTGGCTACGTCTGCATTCCCGTGACTCTTCACTACGGTGCCTTTCAACCCCAGCAAACTAGCTCCATTGTGCCTCTTGGGATCAATCTGCTGCACTAGCTTTTTTAATACTGGCTTGCTCAGGAACCCCAGGGTTTTAGAATACAGGTTTTGCTGAAAGGTACGCTCCAGTAGACTACTGACCATCTTCGCCAGGCCCTCGCTGGTTTTCAGCGCCACATTACCCACAAATCCATCACAGACAATCACATCTGCTTCATCTGCAAAAATATGATCCCCTTCGACAAACCCAATATAATTAATCTCCGGATTGTTCAGCAACATTTTCGCTGCCTCTCTTACCTGATCGATTCCTTTGCTTTCCTCCTGACCCACATTTAGCAAGGCGACCCTTGGTCTATCAATGTGGTCCACAGCGCGCGCAACAATAGAACCCATAACACCAAACTGGTATAGATGTTTAGCATCACAACCAATATTTGCGCCCAGATCCAGCACATGACAATGGCTAGTTAACGTGGGAATTTCCCTAATAAAAGCAGGTCGATCAATCCCCTTATGCATACCCAGGATGGATCGACTCAAAACCATTAGTGCTCCGGTATTACCAGCGCTCACACAGGCTCCTGCGACCCCTGACGCCACGGACTCTATAGCCAGCGCCATGGAAGACTGTTTTTTGTTTCTAAGGGCATTGGCTGGTTTTTCATTCATCATAACAACTTCGTCACTATGAATGATTTCCAGCCGATCTTGATAAGGTTTAGAAGAAGCGGTCAGACTAGATAATATGCGGCGCTCATCACCCACTAATATAAGGCGGATTTGAGCAAATTCCGCCAGACACTCGGCCGCAGCAGCTACGGTGACAGAAGGGCCAAAATCCCCTCCCATTGCGTCAACTGCTATTGTGACTGACTTCAAAGGAGCCATTACACCCGTTGATAAAAACCGCGGTGCCCACAGAGACTATTCGTCGTCTTGAGTTTCCACTACTTTACGACCGCGATAAAACCCATCGGCCGTCATATGGTGACGAAGATGCACTTCACCAGTGGTCCCATCGACAGACAACGCGGAGGTTGTCAAAGCATCATGAGATCGACGCATTCCGCGGCGCGAACGAGTTTTTTTGTTCTTTTGTACTGCCATTGCTATAACTCCACTAATTTCTCAACTAATAAAAACGCACAAAAACACCCTGAAACAGGATCAATTCTTGTCCTTCAATTGTTGCAGTATCTGAAACGGATTGGCCGGGTTTTCACCCAACTGTTCAGTCTCATCGGTGCAATCACCAAAACCTGCTATAAACTCACATTCACCCTCTTGGTGTACTGCTGCGATGGGCAAACCTAAAATCATTTCTT
>CBDUGR010000249.1:0-4548 GCA_965366515.1 uncultured Gammaproteobacteria bacterium
TGTTTTTCGCGGCCAAACACCCTTAAGTCTTTCACTAAAACCGAAGCATCGCTACCAGCTAAACTTATTCAAACCGGGCTATCTCGCGGCTAAGAAAGATTTTAAGATTCTCTCCGGATCACAACAGTCGTATATTATTAAGCTCGAACCAATAGTGGCTGATATACGGGTTGTAGGGTATCCCACGGATGCTAAAGTCTTCATTGATAATCAGTATGTGGGTACAGCGAATCAGGTATTCTCATTGCCGACGGAAAAGCAAAAGCTGGAAATACGTAAAGAGGGATATGTGAGCTACCAAACCTATATCACCCCGAGACAGGGATTGGAGCAACAAGTCAAGGTCAGGCTTAAGACTCTGGAGCAGGCAAAGTGGGAGGCTGTTAAGCCGATAATAACCCTGAGCGATGGACAGCAGTTGAAATTGTTCAGACCCGGCTCCTTGACCATGGGAGCATCGCGCCGCGAAGCAGGCAGACGGGCAAATGAGTCTTTAAAACAGGTCAGTTTAAATCGAGCTTTTTACATCGGAACAAAAGAAGTGACCAATCATCACTTCCGGCTTTTTGAAAAGCTACACTCCTCGGGCAACGTGGAAGGGCATAGTCTGGACGGTGATAGCCAGCCGGTGGTCAAGGTCAGTTGGCAGCAGGCTGCGCTGTACTGTAACTGGTTGAGCGAACGGGAAGGCTTGCCACCAGCTTACAGGGTCGAGGAGGGGGAAGTGGTAGGCTTTAATGAGGCAGCAACCGGATATCGGCTGCCGACAGAAGCCGAGTGGGCCTGGGTGGCGCGAAACAGCAAGGATGGCCTCTACAAGTATCCCTGGGGGGCGCAGTTGCCACCGACTGAGAAATCCGGGAACTATGCGGATCGCTCAGCAGCTTTTATTATAGGCCGCATAGTAACCCAGTATGATGACAAGTATGCGGTTACGGCCCCTGTAGGAAGTTTTTCACCCAATCAAAATGGGCTCTATGACTTGGGTGGCAATGTGTCGGAGTGGGCGCATGACTATTACAGTACCGGTGGGAGTATGTCGAATAAAGTGGTTGAGGACCCGCTGGGTCCGGATAGCGGCAAGTACCATGTCATTAGAGGATCCAGCTGGGCACATGGGAGTATTGCCGAGTTGCGGTTGTCTTATCGGGACTATGGAAATGATGGGCGCAATGACCTGGGTTTTCGATTAGCACGGTTTTTGGAGTAGCTCGTGAACTGTTTAAAGAGAGTATGCTGTTTTAGTCTGTTCGCGCTTGCATTGTCAGGTTATGCTGACCCTCAGAAAAATGCCGGTGACCCCAGCCTGGAAGAGCAAGAGCCAGTAGAGAAAACTATTCAAAGTGAAACTGAGATTGAGAAGAGCGCGAGAGTTAAGACGCCCGAAACGTTCACTCCGAGTGAAGATATTTCCGAAGATCTTTCAGTCTCCTACCCCGTCGACATTTAGGATAGCCAATGAAAAGCAAACTGTCATCCGAGTTCATGTTTCAGGTGTTCGCCCTGTTTGTTGCGGTGATATTGGTGCATGCCATCTATGTAGGGGTCATTCGGCCAAACGCCGATGCGATTCTAGAGCAGCAATTGGCGCTGCAAGCCGCCGGAGAAAACTTTATTCCTTCCCGGTCTTTGTATGTAATTCTTAAGGATTTTGAGCAGGAGTCGTGCTTTATATTGATGCTCTGGGCGATGGCAATCATGGGCTATAAGGCACGTAATGCTTTTCGCGAGCGAGTATTGCTGGACAGACGGCTGGTCGAGGTTTCGGAAGGCATGAATATTCTGCCGGAGGATGCTCGAGAATATTTGCGGCCCATTCAAGCGCTGCCAGAGCAGGAACAGGAGTTTTTGCTGGCGCGTATTCTTTATACCGCACTGCAGCGATTCGGGTCGACCCGCAATATCCAGGATGTTTCATCCTCAATACGCGAAACCTGTGAAAATGAGTCGGATCGACTCGATTCAGAGTTATCGATGATTCGATATATTGCCTGGGCTATTCCTTCGATCGGTTTTATTGGCACGGTGCGGGGAATTGGTGAAGCACTTGGCCAGGCGCATCTTGCAGTTGAAGGCGATATCGCTGGCGTGACCGCAAGCCTTGGTGTGGCCTTTAACTCCACCTTTATCGCATTGGTTATAAGCATCATTATTATGTTTCTGCTGCATCAGGTTCAGCTGTTGCAGGAGCGGTTGGTGCTCGATAATCAAAGATACTGTGATAACAACCTTATGCGATTCTTGAAATTGCGCGAGGGCTAAGGTGAAATGAGCGTGCATGTTATCGAAATAACAGATGCGGACCTGCGGGTGGTCAGGGCGGGCGAGCTCATTTCTCATGGTCCAGGCTATGCGGTGATTGATGACGCTCAAGTGATGGTGGGCGAAGTCGCTTTCAACCAAGCTAGAATTCACCCGCGTAGATCTCACAATCAGTTCTGGTACAGATTAAGTCTGGATCCATTAACGCAAGCTAATAGCCATTACAGGCATCATGCCGATCTGGTTTATGCGCACCTTAAAGCGATCACTGAGCAGTTGGGGAAAAAACCCCAGGTAGTATTTGCGGTGCCGGGTAGTTATAGCAATGAACAGCTTTCGTTACTTCTGGGTATTGCCAAGGAGTGCTCGATTAAAGTGGTTGGGTTAGTGGATATCGCTGTGGCAGCGGCGGCGGTTAGCACCTTGCAGCCGCTGATCTATCATCTGGATATACACCTGCATCAGCTGGTCATTACCGAGTTAAGAGTCGCCGAGCAGGTTCAGCGGGGTACAGTAGTCACCACTTCCGATGTGGGTTTGGTAAAACTCAATGATTACTGGGTGCAGTTGATCGCCGATACCTTTATTGAGCAGTGTCGTTTTGACCCCTTACATAATGCGCAATCCGAGCAGGCGATCTATTGCCAGCTGCCACAGTGGCTAGGGGCATTTGCCGAGACGGAAGAGGTACTCCTGGAGATGACCGGCTCCGCAAATCGCTTTCAGGCGCGTCTTTTGAAATCACAGGTGGTAGAAAAGGTTCAGCCTTTATATCGGAAACTGTTGCAGGCACTCCAAGAGGTGGGTGGCGTTACCGATAGCTCAAGCCTTCTGATTAGCCCAAGATTGGCACAGCTACCAGGATTATGTGGTTTGCTGAATAGCTATCAGGTAGTGTCGGATATGGCGTGCTACCAGGGATGTGAAAATAACCTGTCATTTATCTGTCGAGATCAGGCAGACTTAAGTTTTGTAACCTCGTTGCCCTTGCCTGATGGCCAGTTGTATCAGTTAGAGCCAGTTGCAGATCAGCTCACAGCCGATACGCAACGGGCAACCCATATTGTTTATGGAGATAAGGCATTTAAACTGAGTGACAAGCTATATTTGGGCGCTTCTGGTCCTGACGGGTCGTTAATGCTGAGTACCGATAACGCCGAATTATATGCTATCTATTGTGAGGTGGTTTTGGAGCAGAGCCAGCTGCTACTTAAGCGCCAGAGTGACCTATCTATTCGAGTTAATGGAGCGACACTCAGCTCAATTGCTGTTTTAAAGCCTGGAGACGAGCTGATCGTAGGGGATGGGCATCAGCGATTGTTGGTTGTCCGCGAGTTCTAGGCTGGCCTGATGCATCGCAAGCGGCGCTTTTCCACTTTTAATCTCTCTTTTCTGGATATTATGTCCTGTGGTTTTGGCGCGGTGGTATTGATTTTTCTCATGATCGACCATGCCGCCAATGTCCACTCAGAAGAGGTGAATAGAACGCTACTGGCAGAGGTGGATATGCTTGATGAAGATATCCGCGTTGGTGAAGAGGGCTTGGTGCGGGTACGAAATACCATCGCTCGTGTGGATCAACAGGTGGTAGAAGCTCAAGGTTTATCGCGCCGGATTCTAACCGATGTAGAGAAGTCACGGCGGGAGTTGAGTCTGTTCCTAAAAGACACGCCTTTACAAAGTGACACGATTAAAAAACTGAAAGCTGATCTAAAGTCGCTTGAGGAAGAAAAAAAGCGGCTGGAAGCCGAGAGTCAGAAAAATACAGGTGCAAAGGTAAGGCGTATCCAGGGCGAGGGGGATCGGCAGTATTTGACCGGGTTAAAGCTGGGTGGAAATCGTATTCTGGTATTGCTCGATATGTCGGCCAGCATGCTGGACCATAGCATCGTCAATATTCTTCGACGCCGCAATATGTCAGATGAGGTTAAGCTGAATTCTGCCAAGTGGAAGCAAGCCACGGGAGCGGTAGAGTGGTTAATGGCCCAGTTTCCGGTTAATAGCTGGTATCAAATCTATACCTTCAATACGCAGGTAAAACCACTTGTTCCAGCTTCAGAGGGTGATTGGCTGGAGATCAAAAATACCAAACAGCTTGGTACAGCGCTGGATAGTCTGAGAACGCTGGTGCCTGAAAATGGTACCAGTCTGGAAAATTTATTTCGCTCGGTGCGTCGCCTTGCGCCCCTGCCAGATAACATTATTTTGATTACCGACGGATTGCCCACGCAGGGTGACCGCAAACCACAAGCTACCACAGTATCAGGGAAACAACGGCTCAAACTG
>CBDUGR010000250.1:0-4544 GCA_965366515.1 uncultured Gammaproteobacteria bacterium
CCATTTTTACGCTTTCAAGCATTGAGTCGGGAATCCGTTCACCCTCTTTTAATTGCAGCAACATTCTAATAGCCTGTATCGCAGCGTCCGAATACTGCTCGGGATTTTCCGACAATAGTTTACGGGTTACGATTTTTCCTTCCGGGCTTCGGGCAACGACATCAGTAAAGGTGCCGCCACGGTCTACCCAGAATTGCCACTTTTCAGGGGAATCAAGCTGATTATTACGCGATGAAAAACTCATTAAAATCCAATTATTAGCTATACTTGTTGATGTTCGTCTGAGCTATTGTAAAACAGTTGTGGACGAAAGCCATCGAACTCGATCCCGCAATCAATAATTTTACAGGGTACAGAAAAATGAAAGGTGTGATGCAAAGTGATAAGAATAAGTGCATGGCGCAATTAGAAGCGGAGCTCAAAGAAAAACTGAGCAAATCCCAGCAGACAAAAGTAACCACCTTCGCCCGCGATTTTTTTAAGAATACCCCCGCTGAAGATCTGGCTGGCAAACAGGTTATAGATATCTATGGACAAACCCTGAGTGCCTGGAAGTTTAACCAGGAGTTTGAGCGCACACGGCCCAAAATCAAGGTGTTTAATCCGGATTTTGATCAGCATTTCTGGCAATCCAGCCACACGATTGTGATGGTGCTACACACGGATATGGCTTTTCTGGTGGATTCTGTCCGCATGGAGTTTACCCGTCAGGAGATCAATACTCACGCAGTACAGAGCGTGGTATCCCAGGTTAAACGGAGCGCGAATGGCAAGATGCAGGAACGTGCTGTCTGCACCTATGATGCAGGATGCCCGATTGACATCAAAGGCTATGAGACAGAGGCCTTCATGTATTTCGAAGTCGACCGTATGGCTGGCAAAGATACGCTTCAGCAGTTGGAAAAGGATCTGGTCAGTGTTTTAGCTGATGTCCGTATTGTGGTCTCAGATTTTGACGCGATGAAAACCAAAGTGGAAAGCATTATCTCCGGCATGACTAATAACCCGCCGCCGATCAACGCACAGGAGATCGATGAAGTTAAAACCTTTCTAAGCTGGTTGCTGGATCACAATTACACCTTTCTGGGGTATAAAAAATATGAGTTGCTGAAGAAGGGCAAGAAAAAACTGATTAAGCATGTGGATGGTGAAGAGCTGGGTATCGTTAAACACAAACAGAAGTCCACCAAAGACAAGTACCTGAATGACTTGAGTCCAGAGCTGCAGAAGTTTATTGAGTCCCCGCAGACACTGAGTTTTGCCAAATCAGGAACTATGGCACGGGTGCATCGCCCAGCCTATCCGGACTATATTGCTGTGCGAGAGTTCAACAGTAAAGGGGAGGTCGTAGGAGAGCACGGGTTCCTTGGCCTTTATACACTGCCGGTTTACACGGAAAGATTGCAGCGTATCCCTGTGCTTCGTAAAAAAGTGGAGCAGGTTATTCAGCGATCAGGCTTATATCCCTTTAGCCATGAGTGCAAAGAGCTGGCTCGGGTGCTGGATACTTTTCCCCGCGAAGAGCTGTTCCAGACCGACATTAACGAGCTTTTCCAGACAGCAACCAGTGTCGCGCAGATCAAAGAGCGGCAGCAAACGCGGCTGTTTGTGCGCAAAGATCATTACGGCAAGTTCTTTTCCTGTCTGGTTTACATGCCCAAAGAGACCTATAACACCGAAATTCGCACCAAGATCCAGAATATCCTGTGTCGTGCCTTCAAGTCCTTGAATGTGGAGTTTACCACCTATTTTGGCGAATCAATTCTGGTGCGTACCCATTTTGTACTGCGTACCGATCCCAATCAGGAATATACCTTTGACCTGGCGGATCTGGAACAGGAAGTTATCGATGTAACCCGATCCTGGCAGGATGAATTGTTACAGGGGTTGATAGAAAAACATGGAGAGGAAAAGGGTATCTTTTATGGCAGACGTTTCCATAACGCTTTTCCCAGCAGTTTCAGGGATAACTTTCCACCCAGAGTGGGCGTGAGCGATGTGCAGCATATTCTTTCGTTATCCGATGAAAATCCGCTGACCACCTGGTTTTATCAATATGCGGAAGATGATGAGGAGGTGCATTTTTCTCTTTATCATCGAGAAAAGCCTTTACCACTTTCGGATATTATTCCCATTCTGGAAAATCTGGGATTAAAAGTACTGGGTGAGCACCCTTATAAAATCGTTGACCGCGACGGACGGATCGCCTGGAACCATGATTTTAATCTGATCTATCGTTTAGGTGGACAGGTGGATGCAGTCAGCACCAATCAGCTGTTTACAGAAGCTTTTGATAGTATATGGTCAGGATTGGCCAGTAACGACAGCTTTAACCGACTGGTGCTATCAGCGCAGATGGATTGGCGGTCTATCGCTTTTTTGCGTGCTTGCGGGCGCTATATGAAGCAAATCAGACTGGGTTTGAGTCAGGACTATATTGCCGATACGCTATTGCGACATGCTAAGTTAACCCGGTTGATGGTTGAATATTTTAAGACCAAGTTCGATCCGCAGCTGAAACTGACAGCCAAACAACGTAATCAGAAGCTGGAAAACCTGGAATCCGAATATTCCGCGTTATTGGATCAGGTGGAAAGTCTCAGTGAAGATCGCGTGCTCAGGCGCTATCTGGAACTGAACAAGGCGATGCTGCGAACCAATTTTTTCCAAAAGAATGCGCAGGGGCGTTATAAGGAGTATATCTCCTTTAAATTTGATCCGAGTCTGCTTCCGGATATCCCCCTGCCACGACCCATGTTTGAAATTTTTGTCTACTCAAATCGAATGGAAGGGGTTCACCTGCGAGGTGGAAAAGTGGCTCGCGGGGGGTTGCGCTGGTCCGACCGGGCCGAAGATTATCGTACGGAAATTTTAGGCCTGGTCAAAGCACAACAGGTTAAAAATGCGGTGATTGTGCCGGTTGGTGCCAAGGGTGGATTTGTCGCTCACCGTACCTTCGAAATGACCGATCGGGAAGCCTTCATGGAGGAGGGGATTGCCTGTTATAAAACCTTCATCCGTGGTCTTCTGGATATCAGTGATAATCTGCTCAAGGACAAGGTGATACCGCCTGTTGATGTGATTCGGTACGATGAGGATGACCCCTATCTGGTGGTGGCGGCAGACAAGGGAACCGCCACTTTCTCTGATATCTCCAATGGGCTCTCCCAGGAATATGGCTATTGGTTGGGCGATGCCTTTGCCTCAGGTGGTAGCCAGGGCTATGACCATAAGGGTATGGGCATTACCGCCCGCGGCGCCTGGGTTTCAGTGCAGCGACATTTTCGGGAGAAGGGACACGATGTACAAAAAGAGGACTTTACTGTCGTAGGGATCGGTGACATGGGGGGCGATGTTTTCGGAAACGGCATGTTGCTTTCCGAGCATATCAAACTGGTTGCAGCTTTTAACCATATGCATATATTTGTCGACCCGGATCCAGATCCAGCCAAAAGTTTTAAGGAGCGTAAACGACTGTTTGAAAAACCGCGCTCCAGCTGGACCGATTATGAGAGCAAACTGATCTCAAAAGGCGGTGGTATTTTCTTGCGTAGCGCTAAATCAGTCACCATGACCCCTGAAATGAAGCAACGCTTTGCTATTAAAGAAAACCAGCTGACGCCTAGCGACCTGATTGTCGCGCTACTGAAATCGCCAGTGGACATGATCTGGAATGGCGGTATCGGTACCTATATCAAAGGCAGCTCGGAATCCAATGTCGATGTAGGGGACAAGGCCAACGATGCGATTCGAATCAATGGCGCACAGGTTCAGGCCCAGGTGATAGGAGAGGGCGGCAATCTGGGTATGACTCAGCTGGGTCGCGTGGAGTTTGGTCTGGCTGGTGGCGCCAGTAATACCGATGCAATCGATAATGCCGGTGGCGTTGACTGTTCGGACCATGAGGTCAATATCAAGATTCTGATCGACAACCTGGTGACAGCTGGAGAGCTAACGGGAAAACAACGTAACAAACTGCTCGTTCAGATGACAGATGATGTGTCAGAACTGGTGCTGGAGAATAACTATCAGCAGGTTCAGGCGATTAGTATTGCGCTCTCAAGAGCCGATCAGTATATGAACGAATATCTGCGCTTTATCAGTTACCTGGAAGATGCCGGCAAACTGAACCGCTCGCTGGAGTTTTTGCCTGGCGACGATGAGGTGCTGCAGCGGGCTGAACAGGACAAGACGTTGACGCGTCCTGAACTGGCGGTACTTCTTTCATATAGTAAGGCGGAGTTAAAAGAGGTGCTGGTTAATACCGCAATACCGGACGATCCCTATATGGCGCAGGTGATTGAAACGGCGTTTCCGGCGATGCTGGTCAAGAAATACAAAAAAGCGGTTCATCAGCATCAACTGCGCCGCGAAATTATTGCCACTCAACTGGCCAATGATATCGTCAACCATATGGGTATTACCTTTGTAAATCGCATGCGTAATTCGACCGATGCGCAGAACGAACAGATTGCAATGGCCTATGTGATCTCGCGAGACATCTTCCAGATGCCGCAGAAATGGCAAGCCATTGAAGCACTGGA
>CBDUGR010000251.1:0-4518 GCA_965366515.1 uncultured Gammaproteobacteria bacterium
GTAATGCATCCGTACGTAGCATCTCTTCCGGCACATCCAGAGATGTGTTCTCCGTCAGCTGCTCAAAGCTAAAGTTCAGCTGCTGATCCCGTGCAAATATTTGCCAAAGCTGCTCTATATCCTTTGGCAGAACCGTTTCATCCAATGAAATTCCCACAGATTCCGCATCAATTTCCCGAAGGTTAATCTGCAGGCCCCTTGCTGCTTCATGCAGTGTCTGCGTATGGGTGCCGGTTTCTACCACCAACGTATCAAAGCAGTTGTCATTGGCTATCTTCCAACCCAATTGCTTTAGACCTTCAGCCAACACCAGGGTCAGTTGATTTACGCGGGTCGCAATACGTCTCAAACCCTGCGGGCCGTGGTAGACAGCATACATGCTGGCCATCACAGCTAAGAGTACCTGTGCCGTACAGATATTACTGGTCGCCTTTTCACGGCGAATATGTTGCTCACGCGTTTGCAAAGCCAAGCGATAAGCGGGCTGCCCCTGACTATCCACCGATAATCCGACTATACGACCCGGTAGCGCGCGCTTTAACTGCTCACGCGTCGCCATGTAACCGGCATGCGGGCCACCAAAACCTAAAGGCACACCAAATCGCTGGCTACTGCCAATAGCCACATCAGCCCCCAGTTCACCTGGTGATTTCAATAGCATAAGACTCAATAGATCGGCGGCCATCACCACCAGCGCCTGCTTTGCATGAGCCGCTTCAATCGTCGATCGATAATCAAAAACTTCACCGCAGGCAGCCGGATACTGCAATAGCACACCAAAACAATCCAGGCCTTCTAGATCCGTTCGATGATCACCGACCACAACTTCAATACCAATCGGCTCGGCCCGAGTTTGCACCACATCAATGGTCTGCTGAAAGCACTCACTTGATACAAAAAAGCACTTGGACCTGGACTTGCTGATTCGCTGACAGAGCGTCATCGCTTCTGCCGCTGCGGTGGCCTCATCCAATAATGAAGAGTTGGCCATATCCATACCGGTAAGATCAGAAATCATGGTCTGGAAATTAAGCAGTGCTTCCAGGCGACCTTGGGAAATCTCTGGCTGGTAGGGCGTATAAGCAGTATACCAACCGGGATTTTCCAGTATATTACGCAATATAACGTTCGGGGTGTGGCAGTTATAATAGCCCTGCCCAATGAAAGACCGATAGATCTTATTTTTCTGCGCAATAGCCTTTAATTGAGACAACGCTGCCTGCTCGGAACAGCTTTCCCCAAGTGCCAGGGGTTGCTCAGAATAGATGGCCGGCGGCACTACCTCTGCCACCAGCGCCTCAATACTATCCAAACCCAGATGCCCCAACATTTTTTGCTGGTCTTCAACACTCGGCCCTATATGGCGCCCGATAAATTCGTTATTGATTTCCAGCTGTTGTGGCCCGCTTACGTCTTGCTCTGATCTCATCTCTATCTCTACTTACTAATGCCGCTTAATTCAGTTTCTATCGCCGGTTTTCGCAAAACAACACAACTCGCTAACACTCTTCCTCAACATAACGATTGTAGGCCTCATCATCCAACCACTCATCGTTTTCAATATCGCCTTCAACGCGTAATTTGAAAAACCAGCCAGCTCCAGTAGGATCCTGATTTACCGTATCAGGAGCGTCCGCCAGCGTTTCATTGATCGCAACCACTGTTCCCGCGAGCGGCGCATTAATTTCCCCCGCTGCTTTGACAGATTCAATAACCGCTGCTTCTTCCCCTTCCAGCAATTGCCGGCCCTCTTCCGGCAACTCGACGAAAACCACATCGCCCAGCTGTTCCTGTGCAAAGTTGGTAATCCCTATGGTTACCAGATCTCCCTCTATCGACAGCCATTCGTGTGCTTTGGTAAATTTAAGTGCGCTCATTTCAATTCCTCATTCTCTTAAATCTGTTTTAACCAGCATGACACCTGCTTCACTTACAAGCGCGACGCGTGCTAGCCTCGAAAATAACGTTGCTCCACAAAAGGCATCTTCGCCACTTGAACCGCAACTGGCTTGTCTCTCACCAATGCGCTCAACTGAACACCCTCCTTTGCGTATTCAGTCGTTACATAACCCATCGCTACAGGGGCATTCAAACTGGGTGCAAAGCCACCGCTGGTTACCTGTCCGACCAATTCACCCTCAGCATTCAGCAACTGTGCTCCTTCTCGCACGGGAACCCGGCCGTCGATAGATAATCCGACGCGCTTTCTGGTTACTCCGTTGGCCATCTGTGCCAGTATTACATCGGCGCCTGGAAATCCACCTCCCTTTGCTCCGCCAGCGCGTCGCGACTTGGAAATTGACCAGGTTAAAGCTCCCTCGATCGGGCTTGTCTCATTATCCAGATCGTGCCCGTACAAACACAAGCCAGCTTCCAGGCGCAATGAGTCGCGCGCACCTAATCCAATAGCCTCAACTTGGCCAAAACCCAATATAAGCCGTGCAATTTTATCAGCCTGTGCCGCGGGTAGTGAAATTTCAAAACCATCCTCTCCGGTATAACCGGATCGGGTAATGTAGCACTCAACACCGTCAATTACAGCCCTGCAACCCGACATAAATACCAGCTCACTGGTTTGCGGTGCCAATTCTCCCATAACATCTTTTGCCGTAGGCCCCTGTAAAGCCATTAAAGCCTGATCGTTCAAAAGGCTCAGTTCAGCCTGTGCGCCTAAATGCTGTTGCAGGTGGGCCACATCCTGATCCTTACAAGCCGCATTTACTACTAGAAAATATTGCTCTTTCCCCCAGCGAGTGATGATGAGATCATCGAGAATCCCGCCTGCTTCGCTGGTAAACAACGCATAGGTCTGCTTGTGTAAACCCAGGGCGTCTATATCTACAGGCACTATTGCTTCGAGCGCTCTGGTTGCGTTCTCGCCTTCAATGATCAATTGGCCCATATGCGAAACATCAAATAGCCCTGCCTGAGCACGCACCTGTTGATGCTCCTTAATGATCCCCATACCTTTATACTGCACAGGCATATGATAGCCCGCAAAAGGTACCATTTTGCCGCCAAGTTCCATATGCAGATCGTACAGCGGTGTTTTCAAAACATTATTTTCAGAACTCATATTTCATCCCATCGACTGGATTATTTGGGCACTCGTGTCTCCCGTACTTGACGCAAAACAGGGTTATCCTATAGGCTTAACATAAATTTGTTAAATTAATAATAAAAATATACTCATTTATAATATAAATGCTATGAGCGTACTAAAAAATTTGCCAATGGATGTCTTGCGTTCCTTCGTCACCGTTGCCGAACTAAGAGGCTTTACTCAGGCAGGAGAATTATTGGGCAGGTCACAGCCAGCCATTAGCCTGCAAATAAAGCGACTGGAAGGAATAGTAGGGTCACCACTACTCAAACGCTCTGGACAACAACTGGATCTAACCCAGGCGGGCAGGGTTCTTTTTGACTATGCAAAGCGAATTCTCGCGTTAAACGATGAAGCCCTGGCGCAATTTATCAAGCCGGTGGTCAGTGGGCGCATTCACTTTGGCATTCCCAGCGAATTCGCCACCGCGCTGCTACCCAAAATAGTGGGGCGTTTCGCTCAGTCTTACCCCAGCGTGACACTGGAAGTGACCTGTGATTTAAGTAAAAATCTGTTACGCGACAAGCCCAACAGACCTTTCGACCTGATCCTCGCCCTGCACGACGATCCCAACGCCAGCCGCACTGATCGAGTCAAAGTTGAGGAACTGGTCTGGGTCACCAGCACGGATCACCAGGCCCACCTACAGCCGGTTGTACCCTTGATCGCCGCGCCGGAAGGTTGTATCTACCGAAATCGTGGTGTTCAGGCACTCGACAAAGCAGGTCAGTCTTGGCGCATTGTCTATACGATCCCTGATTTAACTGGGATTCAAGCTGCCATTGAAGAGGGCCTGGGCGTTACGGTACTCGCCAAAAGTACAGTTCCTGATAATTTGCAGATTATCAAACCATCCGAAAAATTTCCCAAGCTGGGCAAAATAGGTGTTAGCCTTAACTATCAGAACAAGGACACCAATGATGCAATCACGCGCCTGGTGGAATTTGTGAAAACCAGTCTGAGCTAAAGGATTGTATGCCCATTATAAAGCACAACAGCATCGTTTTAGTCGGCATGCCCGGAGCGGGAAAAAGCACTATTGGCCTGCTACTGGCCAAGGAGCTGGGACTGGATTTTTTAGATACCGATGTCGCTATTCAGGTACAAGAGGGCAAAACACTACAACAAATCATGGATGCCTCAAATTACCTGAGATTAAGACATATTGAAGAACAGGTATTGCAGAAGACCGATCCCCGCGGCAAGGTCGTGGCTACAGGCGGCAGTGCCGTGTATAGCGAAGCAGGCATGTCTCACCTAAAACAGCACGGGTATATTGTTTTTCTGGATGTGCCCCTGCGCGAACTCACTCGACGCATCCACAATTACGAAACCCGAGGCATTGCCCGACATCCTAATCAGAGCTTTTCTGATCTCTTCGAAGAACGCTCAAAGCTGTACAAAAAATATGCCGA
>CBDUGR010000252.1:0-4509 GCA_965366515.1 uncultured Gammaproteobacteria bacterium
GTATTTAATGAAGTGGCGCTTAAAGGGCATGACCCCCGCACCTTTGTTGTGCTCGCCTGTGGCGGTGCCGGTGGTGCCCACGCTTGCGGTATAGCACCCTTTATCGGCTCGAAAAAGATTATCGCGCCAAGGCAGTCTTCGGTGTTTGGGGCCTATGGCGCTTCACTAATGCAGATTAAGGAAGTCTGGGATAGATCCCGCTCTCTAAAACTTTTTAATTATGGCAGCCAATCCTATCTGCAGGACCTGGAATCCTTTAACTCCGTGACGCGGGAACTGAAGGACCTCGCACTGCGTGATCTGCAACTGGAGGGTTACGATGAAGGGCAGATCGATTTTTCCCTGGAATTGAACATGCGCTATGGCAGCCAATACAACATGACCAAAGTGAAGAGCAGTGCACTGGAACTGTCTGGCGTCGCTGACGCTGAGGCACTCTGCGATCGCTTTACCCGTCAGTATGCGGAGATCTATTCGCCGGAAGCGACCTTTCCGTCGGGAGGTATTAACGTTGAAAGTTTCTCGCTGACGGCTACGGTGCGTATCAAAGAGCAATTGCCCAGCGCGCTTGAATTGGCCGGTGCTGAGCCTGAGGAAAATGCGCTGACGGGAGAGCGGCCGGTGTATTGGGATCCGGAAAGTGGCTTTGTCGATACTCCGGTTTACAACTATTCACAGCTATTGCCGGGTAACCAAATTTCAGGGCCCGCCATCATTGAGTCCATCGAGACCACCTATGTAGTGGCACCGGGTTGGCTATTTACCCTGGATGGATTTGGCAACGGCATTATGGAACAGACAGGAGATTGATGATGGCTTACGAACGGGACCATGAAGTAGTACAGCGCCTGCGCCCAGAACCGATGACGGAAAAGGAAGCGGCAGCGCAGGCTGTGATTGACGACACCGAATTTGAGATATTTAAACACAAGATGCACATGATAGCGCTGGAGGGCAAAGAGACCACCATGAAGCTTGGTGCATCCACCGCGATGCGTTGGGGTGATGTGGCCTTCGGTATTTTTACTGCGCAGGGCGACCTGTCTATCTGTGCCACCGGTATTTATCACCACGCAGTACTGGGTCAGTTGCCGCTCAAATACGTGGTGAAGCATTGGGTCAATGAGCCCTCGGTGGGTTGCAAGGATGGTGATAGTTTTTTCTATAACGATCCTTTCTACGGCGGTGTCCATAACGCGGATATGGGGCTGTCCATTCCGGTATTTCACGAAGGGCAGTTGCTGTGCTTTGTCGGTGCGGCGGTGCATACCGGAGAATCCGGTGGCTCCGAGCCCGGCGGAACAGTAACGGCTGCGCGTAGCAAATACGACGAGGGTTTGCTCTGTCCGCCGATTAAGATAGGCGAGAATTACCAGCTTAAGGAAGATCTGCTGAATATGTTTGCTGCCATGAATCGTGATCCGCGCACCATGATTCTGGATATTAAGGCGCGTTTAGCGGCGGCCAGGATTGCTCAACGCCGCATTTTGGAAGTGGTTGAGGAGAAGGGCGTAGACTTTTTCCTGGGTGCTTTGCGGCGTGTGCTTACTCTGACCGGTGAAGCGGCCAAAAAGAAAATCTCGCAACTTCCCGACGGTATTTATCGTCAACCTCGTTTTCTCGATACCCTGGGCGAAGATAACGGTTTGGTGAAGGTCGACGTTAAAGTTATCAAAAAGGGCGACCGTATAACGCTAGACCTGAATAACAGCTCACCAATGCTGGTGGATCGTCCGGCTAACAGTTATTTCCAGGGTATTATCGGGCTGTCGATGGTTTATCTGTGTGGCTGGTTGTTTCATGACCTGCCCTCGAATAATGGCCTTTTGGAATGTATGGATTGGGATTTTCCAGAGGATTCTCTGGTTAATGCCAAGGGCGATGTCGCGACTTCAATCGCGCCATTGGTGCAGGTCTGCTTTACCCACGGTATGTTCCAATGCGGTGCGCGGATGACCTATAGCGTCGATCCTTCCCGCTCCGTGGCCTCCTGGTTCTGCGGTTTCTCCATTCCGATGTTTGCCGGGATTAACCAGCATGGTGAGCCGGTCGCTGACATTACACCTGAGATCAACGCCACGGGTTGCGGCGGCCGTTATGATATGGACGGCGTCAATGCCGCCGGAGCCTTTTTTGCGACTATGGCTGATTGTTCTGACGCTGAAGCGACTGAGGAAGACCGACCGGTGATGTACACCTTTCGCAATTTCTATAACAACTCCTACGGTCATGGTAAACAGCGTGGCGGTGCAGGCGTAGGCTATGGCATTGCTGTTCATGATACTAACCAGTTAATGCTGGGCTCGCATGGTGGCGGCTCTAAGTTCCCAACTACCCAAGGGCTGTTTGGTGGTTATGGATTACCGGCGCTGTTTGTGAAAATGGTGAAGAAGGGCAACTATAAACAGTTAATGGCAGAGAGCAACCAGAACCTGCCCCATAGCCTGGACCAGGTTTATAGTCAGGAGAACCCTGAGCAGGGCGAAGAGCAGTACAACAATATTTCGTTGGTAGTACAACCAGCGCAGGATGGCGACACCCTCTATGCCTATTCCGGTGGTGGCGCAGGCTATGGCGATGCGCTCGAGCGTGATCCGCAAAGTATTCAGCGGGATCTGGAGGATAACCTGGTGACGCACTGGGCGGCGAAGAATATCTACCATCTGGTGTATGACGAGGAGAGTCTGCGTGTGGATTTTGAAGCCACTGAACAGGCGCGAAGAGCGGTGCGTGAACAGCGTAAAAAAAGCGGCAAGACCTATGATGAGTTTATTGGCGAGTGGGAGAAACAGCGCCCGCCGGAGCAGGTGCTGGCTTATTACGGGCAATACCCAAATCCGGAAGTGTCAGAGCAGCAGGTACAACCATTAGCAGTCAACGGGTAAGAGAAAAAAGATGTCGATTGAATTTAACAATAGAACGGTACACGGAGTGGTTGAACAGCTAGCCGATGCCCGTGGTGGTGATATATTTCTCTACTATCAGGATCTGGAGTACAGCTACCGCGCTATTAATGAGTCGGCCAATCAAATGGCCTGCGGCATGCAACAACTGGGAATAGCCGCTAACGACAAGGTTGCCATTATGATGAGTAACCGCCCCGAGTTTCTGTTTAGTTGGTTTGGTTTGTCAAAGCTGGGTGCGGTTGAAGTGCCGGTCAATACGGCCCATCGTGGCGAGCTACTTTCCTATATGTTGGACAAAGCAGACTGTGTCGCGCTTATTATTGAAACCGACTTCGTTGAACAGTTGCGGGCGGTGTTGCCAAGCTTGAAAAAACTGAAACATATCATTGTATTAGCGAGCGAAAATGAAGCGCTTAGCGGATCGCCAGGCGATAGCGAGATAAGCTATCGGGCGCTGTCGGATAATAATGGGGGCTATCAAGCGGCTGATGTTCATTACTCGGACCCTGTAGCCATTATGTTTACTTCCGGGACTACCGGTCCGTCCAAGGGTGCAGTGGTACCCCAGAACTACCAGTTAGCCTTGGCGGAAATAATTATTGGCATGGCGGAATATACGGAGCAGGATTGCCTGTATAACGCGTTACCACTGTTTCATGGCAACGCACAGACCTTATCGACTATGCCCGCTTTGATGAGTGGCGCGCGTATGGTGTTAGCGAAACGTTTTTCCGCGAGCGGATTTTGGTCGGATGTTCGCCGTCACCGCTGTACGGAATTTAACTATATTGGCAGCATCTTGCCGATATTACTTAAAGCTGATCCACAGCCCGACGATGCCGATAATCCTTTACGTTTAATGGTTGGGGCTGGTGCGAACCGGGAAACCTTTGAAAGCTTTGAACGGCGTTTTAATGTCAAGCTGGTCGAGAGCTATGGCATGAGTGAGATTGGCGCCCCCCTGAGCAACAGTCTGAATGATCGTGTGCCGGGTAGTTGTGGAAAATTGAACTCAGGCTATCAGATCAAGCTGGTCAATGATGAAGGTAAAGAGGTCGGCCCGAATACGCCGGGTGAGCTGCTTATTAGACCACTCCTACCCTACGCAATGATGCTGGAATATTACCAGATGCCTGAGAAAACTATAGAGGCCTGGCAGGATCTTTGGTTTCACACGGGCGATTATCTGCAGTACGACGCAAATGGTGACTACTATTTTGTCGATCGTAAAAAGGACGCGCTGCGTCGTCGTGGAGAAAATATCTCCTCCTTTGAAGTGGAGCAGGGGGTGAACTCACACCCTGCGGTATTTCAGTCCGCCGCCGTCGCGGTCAAGTCGGAACTGGGTGAGGATGAGGTGATGGTCTGTGTCACGTTAAAGCCAGACCAAAAATTGTCAGCGCAGGAACTGATAGAGCATTGTAGTGAGTGCATGGCCTACTTTATGGTGCCGCGATTTATCCGTTTTATGAATACCTTGCCCAAAACGCCAACCGAGCGGGTGCAAAAATATCTGTTACGGGAGCAAGGCGTAACCGACGATACCTATGATAGGGAGAGTTCGCCAATACAGGAGGCCACATCATGACATCCGTGGCTGAAT
>CBDUGR010000253.1:0-4494 GCA_965366515.1 uncultured Gammaproteobacteria bacterium
AATCATAAAATCAACTTATGCGGGGGTTAAAGGTGGCCTAGGCGCCTTGAAATATGCCAAAGCGGCAAAGCTGGATCTGGAAAAAGCGTTAGAGCTGGATGCTGATGCGTTACAAGGCTCAGCTTATACCAGTCTCGGTACGTTATACTTTAATGTCCCGGGCTGGCCGATAGGTTTTGGAGATGATGAGAAAGCGGAAAAATTATTGACGAAGGCGTTGACGATTAATCCTGATGGGATAGACCCAAACTATTTTTACGGTGATTTTCTACAAAATGAGAATCGTTACGCTGAGGCCAAAAATTATATGGAAAAGGCGCTACTGGCATCACCACGTGTCGGGCGAGCACTGGCCGACGATGGACGAAGAAAAGAGATCCGGCAAGCGCTACAGGATATTGAAAAACATCTCTAAGAAATGAAAGACGGGGCTGGTTATTGAAAGTACTACTTGTTGAAGATGATCGAGATTTAGCTGAAGGGCTGGTGGTTGCACTGCGATCAGAGGGTCTTGTCATATCACACGTAGCGTATGGTGCTGACGCCTTAAAGCATGTGGATCAATTTCATCCGGATATGGTTGTGTTGGATTTGGGTTTGCCGGATATGGACGGGCTCGAGGTCCTTAAGTCTGTGCGAAAGGCAAAACCCAATATTCCCATTCTTATATTGACGGCCAGAAGTGCTTTGGATGATAAGGTCAATGCTCTGGATAATGGTGCCGATGATTACCTGGCCAAGCCCTTCGAAATGGAGGAACTACTGGCGAGGTTGCGAGTAATGGCGAGACGATTGAGTACCGCAATTACAAGTCAGGTGAGCATTGGTGGTGTCATTCTAGATACTGCCGCCCATACTCTGTTGGTGAATGGAGACGAGGTCCGTTTGCCTAAAAAGGAGTATATGACCCTAAAAATTCTTATGGAAGAAGCCGGCCGGGTGAAAACCAAGTCGATGCTGGAGAATAGTCTCTATGAGTGGGGCGAGACGATTGGCAGTAATGCGATAGAAGTTCATATCAGTAATCTTAGAAAAAAATTACCGCAGGATTTTATCCAGACAATCAGAGGTATTGGGTATACGATCAGGCAGCCTGGCCGATAAAGATGAAATCTATAAGAACGTTCCTGGTTATCGTAATACTGTCTGTTATTTGCTTGAGCAACTTCATTGCCGCTTTACAGGGATACCGTGATAGTTTGAACGCGGTTGATCAGATTGAAGAACAACAACTTATGGATAAGGCGAATACACTGAATGCTTTGTTCGTTCACCAGTCTGCCATTCCGAACTCTGTTTTCAGCGAGGATACGCACTTTCAGGTTTGGCAGCAGAACAGATTGCTGGCCAAGTCAAGCAATTCACCGGAGGTATTGTTCAACGATCTGGAAGAGGGGTTTCATTTAAAGAGCTATGACGGCCATCAGTGGTTGCTTTACGGGCTAGGTAAAGAGGATGCCGAGTTAACTATTGTGGTTGCGGCAAAACACAGGGCCTATTCATCGCTGACCGAAGAGGTGTTGATACGGGCAATTCTCCCCATAATCTGGATATTGCCAATTATTGGTATATTGGTGTGGATCGTTGTCAATATTGGAACCAAACCAATGAAGCAGCTGGCAAATAAATTGTCCTCCAGAGGAGTTAATGATTTTTCACCACTGAAAAACGACCAATACGCCAGCGAGTTACTGCCGATCATTAGTTCTCTCAATGGGCTGTTTAATCGTTTGTCAGATGCATTTGAGAGAGAACGGCGATTTTCAGCCGATGCAGCCCATGAATTGAGAACGCCCCTGGCGGCGTTAAAGGTCAACCTGCACAACCTTTCAAAAGACCAGAAAGACAACGAAACCTGTCTGGCACTGAAGCGAACGGCCGATCGAATGGAACACTGTATAGAACAGCTGCTTTCATTGAATAGAGTATCACTGGAAGCCGATAGCAGTGAATTGGTTGTCTGTGAATTGCACGGTGTCGCCCAAGAGATTATTGCAGATATATACGAAGAACTGGCCATTAAGCTGCAGAATGTCGAACTTGTGGGAGGAGAGGCCAAGATGCGGGGCAGATTCTCTTCAATGGCGATTTTAATACGCAATCTACTGGACAATGCTTCGAAATATACCCCGGATCATGGCGCTATACGTGTAACGGTCAGTAGCACAGAAGGGAGAGTTGGCTTGTTGGTTGAAGATTCTGGTCCCGGAATACCTGAGGAAGAGTATTCAAGAGTATTCGAGCGGTTTTACCGGGTTGGGGGTGACCGAAATAATTCGAAAGTGATCGGCAGCGGGCTGGGTTTGTCCATTGTTTCCGATATTGTACGAATACATGAGGGCCAGATAACGCTGTCAAGTTCCTCCGAGCTGGGTGGATTAGCTGTGGAAGTTTCCTTTCCTTCAATAGACGGTGCATTGGATGATGATGCGCTGTTATAGCTATTTATCGAAGGTCTGCCTAGGGGTTGGCTTATTGCTGACAGCGCATTCGGTGGTCGCGGACAAGCCAATTTTTGAACTGATTATTCGAGATCATCTATTTTATCCATCTGAGCTTGTGATCCCTGCGGGACAGAAGATTAAACTATTGATTACCAACGAAGATACAACTGCGGAAGAGTTTGAGAGTTATGAATTGAATCGTGAAAAAGTCATCCTGGGTGGTAAAAAAACGGTCATATTTATCGGCCCCCTGAAAGCCGGGGAATACCCATTCTTTGGAGAGTTCAATATGGCTACGGCCCAAGGAAAAATAATCGCAAAGTAGGTGCGCTATGTTGCTGGATATTATTGTTATCGTCCTTAGGGAAACGCTGGAAGCCAGTATTCTGATAGCGGTGCTTTTGTCTGTGAGCCTCAGCCAAAGTATCAAATTTAGCTGGACTCCAATAGCACTATTGGCCGGTTTTGCAGGAGCCGTTATTTATGGGTCCAGACTGGGCGCTATTTCTGAGTGGTTTGATTATGCAGGGCAGGAAGTGGTCAACGCCGGCATGCAGCTCCTGGTGTATGTACTGATATGTATTTTAATCCCACTACAATGGCAAAGCAGGTTTGTATCGAAAGGTATGATGCGCCTTCTCTTGTCGGCCATTGTCTTTATTGCTCTTATTAGGGAGGGCGGCGAGTTGTATGTTTTTTACACCGGTTTTTTACAAAAGGAGGAAGTGCTAATCGGAGCCTTGACGAGCGGATTTATCGGGCTGGCCGTTGGCTTGAGTGTCGGTGCTATTGTGTATTATACATTGGTCGTCAGAGATCAATCGCAAGCTAAACTGCTGCATGGGGTGGTGCTGACTTTGGTGGCTGCGGGCATGATGGTGCAAGCAACCCAATTGCTGATACAGGTAGACTGGATTTCGGCTGGTGAACCACTATGGGACAGCAACTGGCTGATACCGGAATCGTCGGTGGTTGGTCAGGTGATCTATGCCATATTTGGTTACGAGGCAACACCTTCACTAGTGGAGGTGCGGGCTTATAGCTTCTCTATAGCTGGAGTCATTATGGTGGCCGTTTTATTTTCACAATACTGTAAAAGGCGTAGTTTCATTTCAAAGAGAGCGTCAGATGTATAAGAAACTGGTAGGTATTTTATTTGTTTTGGTTTTACTGTCTGTTGGCTTTCAGGTTTACGCCGATGGCTCAACGATTGATAAGGTTTATCACCCTTACGTGCAGTTGCTCGAAAAGGAACTGGAATATCGGGTGTTGTATGAGCAGGATTCTCGCAAGGCATCGGACGGAAAAAACCGGCATAAAGTGGGGTATGGACAAGCGATATCGGATCGTTTTTTCGCTGAGGTTTATTTGATAGGCGTTGATCAGCCGAACAGCAATTTCAAAATCGAGTCCTATGAGGCTGAGCTTAAATGGCAACTCACAGAGCAGGGTGAATATGATAATGACTGGGGGCTTTTGTTTGAGCTGGAAAAGAAAAGAAACGAGAACATCTGGGAAGCGAGTACGACACTAATTGCGCTACACGAATGGTCAAATTGGATAGCAACCGGAAATATGTCCGTTATCTACGAGTGGGGTGAGGATATTGGCAATGAGTGGGAAACGGCATTTGCAGGACAACTCCGCTATCGATTTAACGAGCGACTGGAACCCGGAATAGAAGTTTATCAGGCGCAGGATACTCAGGGCATAGGGCCGGTGGTAAACGGGCTCTGGCGGATGGGTAGAGGCAAAAAATTAAATTGGGAATTTGGGGCTATTCTGGGCACAGATAGCGATACAGCTGATATCAACTGGAAGTTCAACCTGGAATATGAATTTCAATAAAATGTCCGAAAGTTTGAGCATAAAGAGTCAATAGATCAATTAGGTGTAGAGTCGGGTTATGAGGTACAGAGTCGGGTTATATCTATTTTATCCCCCCCCCACACACGTATTACCATCTTTAATTAGTGTGTTTTAAGGTTTCCTTAATAAAGTCTTTATAAACTGCAGGGTATGACCGGTCTGTCTAGATACATAATGAGAT
>CBDUGR010000254.1:0-4477 GCA_965366515.1 uncultured Gammaproteobacteria bacterium
TCAATCAGCATGTTCTCTAACTGCTCAAGGCCGATGCCCGCACTAAAGATCTCCTCAACCCAGTCATCGCTTCCCTTGGGCAGGTTTTGTGTCGCCAGCGCGTCACTTTCTGCGATTAACGAACCCGAGCTGGAAAGCGCATTGACGTTGTTTGAGCTTTCATCAATGCCGATGATCAGCTCGTCGACACCGATGGTGTCGTTGGTGTCAGTGAGAATGACGCCACGCTCGATAATATTGCCCAATTCACGGATATTGCCCGGCCAATCGTAAGACATGAGCGCGTCCATTGCTTTATTGGAAAATCCCAGGGTTCTTTTGTGGTAGCGGGCATGGTATTTGTCAATAAAGTGCTCTGCCAAAAGAGGTATATCATCCCGCCTGTCTCGCAATGGAGGAATGGTTACTGGGAATACATTAAGTCGATAAAAAAGGTCAGCGCGAAAGCGACCTGCCTTGACAGCCCCTTCAAGATCTTCATTGGTTGCGGCAATAACCCTTACATCAACCGACCGAGTGCGGTTATCTCCAACGCGCTCTAGTTCGCCTTCCTGCAGCACGCGCAACAAAGAGGCTTGTGCTCTAGGGGTCAGTTCGACAACCTCATCGAGAAAAACCGTACCTTTATGGGCGCGCTCGAATCGTCCCATGCGTGATTGCGTAGCACCGGTGAAAGCGCCTTTTTCAACACCAAACAGTTCAGCTTGTTTTTAATCAGGAGGTATGGCAGCGCAATTGATGGCTATAAATGGTTCGTTGGCGCGATTACTATGCATGTGCAAGCCCTGCGCCATGACCTCCTTGCCTACACCCGTTTCACCATATAGCAGCACAGATACATTGGAGTGGGACGCTTTGTTGGCCATGTCGCAGACCTGCTGGAACGCCTTGGAATGTCCTACGGCATTACTTAGCATGTCGCTGCCGCTGATATTTTTGCGTAACCCGGATATTTGGGACTGAAGCTCATAGAGTTCCTCGATCAGAGGATCTGCA
Source organism: uncultured Gammaproteobacteria bacterium (assembly GCA_965366515.1). Classification (GTDB taxonomy): domain Bacteria; phylum Pseudomonadota; class Gammaproteobacteria; order Pseudomonadales; family IMCC2047; genus JAJFKB01. The sequence goes on from CBDUGR010000254.1 coordinate 997, forward strand.
ACAAAATAGCGTTTGAACTCCTCGTGATCTTCCCACTCGTGCGCTGGTTTGCCCACAGCCCGGCACTGTTCATCACCGCAGCCACGACACTCAATTTCCCGAAAGATGATCTCCTGCTCCAGTGCAGAGGAGGAATACCCGCAGGCATAACCAATTAATATCCAGCAGACGGGATCTTCAAGAATGCCGAACTCGGAAAGGCAGATATCAACTTCAAAAGAATTTAACCATAGGTGCTCCATATAAAAATGACCGGTCTCTGGGTCAATTTCTAATTTTAGAGGCTCAACCTGAACCATGCCTCGCAGCATATGCAATTGAGGCCCCGCTAGAAAGCTATCTACCGTATTGGCGTTGGGTCTTAAATGTCGGGCCATCTCACCGTCCTTGAGACCGTTTTGATAACCGAGCCGCATGAAAAATCCTTTGGTGCGCTCTAGCCCCAACGATTGCAGAACTTCGCGTCGAAATCCGGCCAGTGCGGGCAATGTCATCAGAATGCTGCGCTGCTCGCCCAGCCATATTTTTCCCTGATCGGTCTGAAACCGGATTAACCGGGAAAGATCATTGATATCCGGAAACTGGAAATTTGATTTGGTGTCTGTTGAACTCATGCGCACAAATTACTCCTGTCATCCAGGTTTTGCCAGGCAAAAATTAATCATTTCATTAAATAAAATGTCTGGTTAATCAACGTAAATCTATTAAAAAATCATCTAATATATTGAAAATAAAGAAGAAAAAGTTTTATTGAGCAATAAAATCAATTTTTGCTATGACGGGTTGTCTAAAGGTCTGTTGGGTTTGTTGAGAGAGATTCGGCAGATATTAATGAAATCATGAATTCTCTTTCTGGAATTATTCATGATTTCATTAAATTCCATATCGAAAGGCCAGCCGCGTTCGTGGCGAAAATCTGTAACTTACTGAAAAATAAAAATAAAAAATGCTTGGCATAGTCTTTGCGTTGTTAACTCAATTAACAGCGCGAAGATAGATAGCTGTCCTTTGGCGGTAAATATATGGCGCTATAGGCGAAGTATTCAGCGCAATCATTGAGCGTATCAATAAATATGAAATTAAAAGCAGTCAAAAAAAGGAATTTCGATAAGCAGAAGCGCTTTGTAAGAGTCCGAAACAAAGTGAGAGGTTTTGTCGAATTTGATTTTGCGATCGGTGACCCGAGTATTTATATCGAACTTATTTTGCCGAGCGCTGCTTTTGAGGAGTTCTGTAAAAAGAATAGGGCAGAGCATATGACTGAGGATCAGGCAGCAGCTGTTGATCGCGACATGAGGAAATGGAGATATGGAGAGCAGGACTGAATCTGCTTTGCATTATCGATAGCCAAAACACATTTGAGTCAAGACGAGAAGATAAGATATGACCATCGAAATAAAGACCGCTACCTTAGAACCGGTGAGAAATACCTTTGCACACATAGAGCGTCGCTTTGGCGATAAACCCGCTACCCGTTACCAGGAAGGTACTTACGATCTGCAAGCGGTCGCCAATTTTCACTACAAACCAATGTGGCAACCGGAATATGAGCTGAACGACACACGTCGTACCGCCATTCAGATGGAAGACTGGTATGCGTTCCGTGATCCCCGACAGTTCTACTATGGGACTTATGTGCAGCAACGCGCCAAGATGCAGGAAGTTGCTGAAAGCAATTACAGTTTTTTCGAGAAGCGTAATCTGGCTGATCTGCTCAGCGATGAAGTGAAAACAAAGTTGATCCGGTTTCTGGTGCCCCTGCGTCATGTCGAGCACACCGCTAACCTGAATAACGTGTATGGCACTGCTTATGGCTACGGTACTGCCATTACTCAAGCGCTGCTTTATGACGGGATGGACCGGTTTGGTATTGCGCAGTATTTGTCCCGTATCGGTCTTATTTTTGATGGCAACACTGGCGACAAACTGGCCGAAGCCAAAACCTATTGGCTACAAGAAGAGGTTTGGCAGGGCATGCGCGCGCTCTGTGAAGAAACCTTGATAACGAAGGATTGGTTTGAGCTGTTTGTGGTGCAGGATCTGCTGATGGATACACTCAACTATGACATTTTCTTTAATCAATTCGAACAGTGGTTGAGGGATAACGGTGCTCAGGATGTGGCGATGTTAATGGAGTTTATGCAGAGCTGGCATAAGGATACGAGTCGCTGGGTGGACTCCGTGATGAAAACAGCGGTAGCTGAGTCAGAAGCCAATAAAGCAACTCTTGAAGCCTGGATTAGCGCCTGGCGCCCGAAGGTAGCGGCGGCATTAGCACCCCTGGCTGAGGAGATGCTGGGAGAGCAAGCATTAGCCCTGGCCACAGCAGAATTGGATAAGCGTCTAAATAAGGCGGGATTGTTTAAATAGAGGAGTTGGTCATGTCAAAAGTATACATCGCCTTACAGGACAACGAAGAGTCTCGCTACATAATTGAGGCTATGGAAGAAGATAACCCGGACGCAACAGTGATCCGCCAGCCAGCCATGATAAGAGTGGAGAACGAAAATAAGCTGGTGATTCGGCGTGAAACAGTTGAGGAAAAAATTGGCCGTGACTGGAATGTCCAGGAACTGCATATGAACTTAATTACCCTGGCGGGTAACGTCGATGAAGATGACGATCAGTTAACCATCGAGTGGAAACAGTAGGGGATTGAAGAATGGCTGCCAAATTGAATATTAAAGACAAGTATCGCCTGTTAACCCGGGACCTGGACTGGGATTTTGATTATCAGGATCGCAAGGAAGCTTTTCCGCAGGAAGATTTTGAGGGCATTAAGATTACCGATTGGAGCAAATGGGAAGATCCGTTCCGTTTGACCATGGATGCCTATTGGAAATATCAGGCGGAAAAAGAGAAAAAGTTGTACGCAATTTTTGATGCCTTTTCCCAGAACAATGGCCATGTCAATGTCACCGATGCTCGCTATGTGAATGCCATAAAGCTATTTCTAACTGGCGTATCGCCTTTGGAATACCAGGCGCATCAAGGTTTTGCGGCAGTAGGTCGTCAGTTTAGTGGCGTCGGTGCCCGCGTTGCCTGCCAAATGCAGTCGCTGGATGAGTTGCGTCATGTGCAAACTCAAGTGCATGCGATGAGCCATTACAATAAATTCTTTGATGGTTTCCATGAATTCCCGCATATGCATGATCGGGTTTGGTATCTGTCGGTGCCCAAGTCGTTCTTTGACGACGCTCGCAGTGCTGGGCCATTCGAGTTTATGATCGCGATTGGGTTCTCCTTTGAATATGTACTGACTAATTTGCTGTTTGTGCCCTTTATGTCGGGTGCGGCCTACAACGGCGATATGGCAACCGTAACATTTGGTTTTTCTGCGCAGTCCGATGAGGCGCGTCACATGACGCTCGGACTGGAAGTCATTAAATTCCTGTTGGAGCAGCACGAAGACAATCTGCCGATCGTACAAAAATGGATCAATAAATGGTTATGGCGCGGCTATCGGGTATTGGCGCTGGTG
>CBDUGR010000255.1:0-4476 GCA_965366515.1 uncultured Gammaproteobacteria bacterium
TGTGAAACCTCAAAGCTACCACATGGGTCGCCCATGACGCCGTCACCGGTTAATGGATCTCGCTTTCCATCAGTTGCCCCCGGTGCACACTCCTGCATCCCCTGCAACTCTAAGAGCGCATGGGGCATACCTACATTAGGAAAGGTCTTATTGTTAACACCAAAGGGACGTGAATCGTCGCGATAAAAGCTGCGCATATAGGTGTACAACCAATCCGGTGAACGCACACGCGAGACCAGAGTCAGGTCTGGCGGAGCTATTCCAAACCAGTCTGAGCCCTGCTTTTCACTCATCGAGTTAGTCATTAGATCACCGATTTTCTCAACCTTCTCATCGCCAAACATCATGTACTTGAGCATCAGTTCGTGTGGAATCCCAAGATCGTCTGCAACCCGCTCGTAACGAGAGTATTTGGCTGAGTGGCAACCCATGCAGTAGTTGATAAAGGTTTTTGCACCTGACTGCAGTGAAGCCTTATTGGATAAATCCACTTCCACATGATCGAGCTTGACGCCGGAGGAAGCCGCTACAGCTTTCAGTGGCACCGCCGTCAGAACTGCAATTACAGCCACTAACAACAGGAATTTAACAGTACCGATACCTTTCATCACCACTCGCTCCGGCACAGGTTTTGTGCCTTCCATCTTGGTCCAGAAAGGCATCGCCAGGAAGTAAATAAAGTAAAGAGCGGTACAAAGGACAGCTAACAATGTACGCGGTCCACTTGGAGCCCATGTCCCCAATACACCCAAAATCAGGAAGGATACGATGAACACCACCAGCATCACTTTACTGATCGTACCTTTGTAGCGGATGGACTTGACTGGACTACGATCCAACCAGGGCAACAAGAACAAAATCACAATCGCCGCTGCCATCACCACAAAACCCCAGAAAGGATCTGGAACCGCACGCAGCATCGAATAGAAGGGCGTAAAGTACCAGACGGGAGCGATATGCTCAGGCGTCTTCAGGAAGTTAGCATGTTCAAAGTTAGGAGCCTCAAGGAAATAGCCACCCATCTCCGGCGCAAAGAAAACAATAGCGGCGAAAATAAACAGGAACCCACAGACACCCACAATATCGTGTACCGAGTAATAAGGGTGAAAAGGAATACCGTCTTTGGGAATTCCGTTCTCGTCTTTGTTCTGCTTGATTTCGATACCGTCCGGGTTATTAGAACCAACCTCGTGCAGCGCAACGATGTGAATAAAGACCAGCATCACCAGAACCAGCGGCACAGCTATCACATGCAATGAGAAGAAACGCGTCAGGGTAGCACCAGCGATTACGAAATCGCCCTGAATCCATACTTGCAGGTCTTCACCTATAATGGGGATAGTACCGAATAGCGATACGATGACTTTAGCACCCCAAAGTGACATTTGCCCCCAGGGAAGAACATATCCCATGAAAGCTTCAGCCATCAATGCAACGTAAATCACCATACCGATCAACCACAGCAGTTCCCGCGGTTTGCGATATGAGCCATACATCATGCCACGCAGCATGTGCAGGTACACCACGGCAAAAAAGGCCGAAGCTCCGGTAGCATGCAGATAACGGATTAACCAGCCCCATTCAACATCACGCATGATGTATTCAACGGAAGCAAAGGCGCCCTCCTCGGTCGCTTCATAAAACATGGTCAACCATACGCCTGTTAGCAGTTGGTTTACCAACACCAACATGGCTAATGAACCAAAGAAATACCAGGTGTTAAAATTTTTCGGCGCGTAATATTTGCTAAGGTGTTTTTCCCAGGTAGCAATAATGGGAATACGTGCGTTCACCCAATCCATCATTGAGGTTAACCAGTTCATGAGGTCACCTCCGGATCTTCACCAATAATGACAGCATCGCCTTCAAAACGATGCGGCGGTACTGGCAGATTCGCGCCTGCCGGAGCACCGCTATAAACGCGTCCCGCCAAATCGAATCTTGATCCGTGACAGGCACAGAAGAACCCGCCAACCCATTCATTGCCTAAATCTGCCGGAGCAACCTCGGGCCGAAATTTAGGGGCGCAACCCAAATGCGTGCATACCCCTTTAAGAATCAGGTATTCAGGATTGCTGGCGCGTGTATCGTTACGCGCGTAATCCGGTTGTTGATCCAGATTTTCAGAATCAGCGTCTTTCAGATCGTTTTTAGGTATTTTTTTCAGTAAATCCAGCGCTTCATCAGTACGACGCACGATATAAATTGGCTGGCGCCGCCACTCGACGGTCACCATCGCACCCGGTTCTAATTTCGAAATATTGTATTTAACCGGTGCACCTGCTGCCCTGGCCTTGGCACTTGGCTGCCAAGCTGCCAAAAAAGGCACCGCTACACCCACAGTACCGGCTACACCTACAGCAGAAGTTGCGCCGATTAAAAAGCGCCTCCGGCCGTTATTTACGTTGTCGGACGTCATAATTAACACACTCCCCAACCTGGAAAAGATGATTCAAATAGAACTAACACACAAGCAGCCTCTGGCACTCAAACTGTCCCCCAACAAATCTGAGCAAGGCGCTCTGTTAAACCAAAAAAAACAGCCACAGATAATAATGAAATTGGCCCCCTGATACAAGGTGACACATACAAAAAAACGCCCGGAACCAATTGATTCAGGGCGTTTTTTACAAACCAGTAAACCGGTATATTAACGTTTCGAGAACTGTGGACTCTTGCGTGCTTTACGCAAACCAACCTTCTTACGCTCGACTTCTCGTGCATCACGAGTAACGAAACCGGCCGCCCGCAGCGAAGGTCGCAGCTCTTCATCGTACTGCATCAGCGCACGTGTAATGCCATGACGAATAGCGCCGGCCTGGCCGAAGCCGCCACCACCTTTGACAGTTACGCGTATATCAAACTTTTCTTTGCAATCGGTTAATTCCAGCGGCTGACGCACAATCATTCGTGCAGTTTCACGCCCGAAATACTCGTCAAGCGATCGCTGATTAACCGTAATGTTTCCTGAACCTGGTACTAAAAATACGCGAGCCGTAGATGTTTTACGGCGACCCGTACCATAATATTGAGTAGCTGACATAATGAGTTAGCCTGCCTTAATTAAATTTCAAGCTGAGCTGGTTGTTGGGAAACATGGGGATGCTCCGTACCAGCATAAACTTTTAGTTTTCTGTACATCGCCCGTCCCAAAGGATTTCTGGGCAACATGCCTTTAACTGCTGCTTCAATAACACGCTCCGGCGCTCGCGCAATCATCTTTTCAAAAGATACTGACTTGAGGCCACCAGGATATCCGGTATGGCGGTGATACATTTTGTCGGTAGATTTTTTACCAGTCACATGTACTTTTTCCGCATTGACAACGACAATATAATCGCCGGTATCTACATGAGGTGTATATTCAGGCTTATGCTTGCCACGCAAGCGTCTGGCGATCTCGGTCGCGAGACGACCCAAGGTTTTCCCTTCGGCGTCAACGACATACCAATCTCGCACTACTGATTCAGGTTTTGCGCTATATGTTTTCATTAGTTTCAATTCTGGGCAATCCTACAAAGAGGCGCGCATTCTACCCAAATGCCATCCGACTGACAAGCGGGAATTCGGATAAATTTACGCAAATACTCTTTATCATTTGTGCTTGCGTCTGACATTGATTGTTTGAAGCCCAACGATAAGCTATACATTCATAGCTTATGCGCAATCTACTGCAGAAATTTCGGCCCCGGGAAGGTGTTGAACTTGCAGCCGAGAGGCCTTTCGTCACTTGGATAGCGTGGAATTGATCGTCGCTACGCCCGATGCTCCCTCGCCAGATACTCGTGCGATTGCATTTCCAACAAGCGGCTCTTGGTGCGCTCAAACTCAAAAGATAAACGTCCACCGGAATAGAGTGCCTCTATTTCGGCAGCGGCTGACAGTATCAGCTTGACATTACGGTCATAAAACTCATCCACGAGATTAATAAAACGTCGCGCCAGATCATCGCTATCAGCACCCATTACCGGTACTTCGCTCAGCAGAACAGCATGATATATACGGGCAATTTCAATATAGTCATTCTGGCTACGCGGGCCATCGCAAAGCTCTTTAAAATGAAACCAGACCACATCATCATCACAGCGAATGGTGCTTAAATGCCTTCCCTCGATCTCGATCCGCTCGTTTTTGGTGATGGTATCCGGGTCAGGCGCCAGCTGCATAAAACTGGACAGCAGACTTTCATCGGCAGCAGCATCTAAAGGCGAATGGTATATTTCGGCTCGTTTAAGCACACGGAGCCTGTAATCGACCCCGCCATCTACGTTTACTACTTCTGTGTACTTCTTCACCAACTCTATCGCCGGCAGAAACCTCCGCCGTTGCAGCCCGTTCTTATAGAGCTCATCGGGAATAATATTGGACGTTGCAACCAGACTCACGCCTCGCTCAAAGAGCTGCTCCATCAATCCACCAAGAATCATCGCGTCTGTAATATCGGACACAAAAAATTCATCGAAACAAATCACACAG
>CBDUGR010000256.1:0-4472 GCA_965366515.1 uncultured Gammaproteobacteria bacterium
GGCATCGGAGGGTACACCACGTTTAAAACCAAAGGACTCGAACATTAGGGCCATGTTAGTAGAGCTCTGTTCGGCAACCTGTTGTTTTACGATATCTCTGAGTTGGTGAAGATTGAGATTGGTGGTGTCAATTTTAAGATCCGCGAGCGTTGCAATTGGATCTAGCAAGTCGCTTTCTATACTCATGGCTTCTTCCAACGAAGTAGAGGTATCGCTTAGCGGATGTTTCCTTCGTGTGGCACTGAAACGGGTTAGGATAGTTTGGTCGTCTGCATCCAGATAAACGATCCGGTAATCAATCCGTTGCCGGTCTATGCTAGATACGATGGATGGGAAGCGCTTTAAATTGGCGGGTAAGTTTCTCGCATCGACACTTACCGCGACCTCATTACGGGCGCTAGCCTGATCGTGTTCCATTTCTGTAATCAGTGCAGGAAGTAAGCCGCCAGGGATGTTATCTATACAGTAGTAGCCCAAATCCTCAAGCACGTGCAAAGCTGTGCTTTTTCCCGATCCAGAGCGTCCGCTGATAATAACAAGTTTCATGACTGAGCTACCCTTAGATTCCTTCAGCTTGAGGTGAGGTGATCGTGGCCGCGACGAAGAGATCGGCATTACTTTTAGCACTTCTTAATGACGCCCTGTACTCCTGGTTTGCGCAGAGTTCGGCAATCGCTTTTAGCGCCTGCAAGTGTTCGTCGACAGCCTCCTGAGGTACCAGCAGCACAAACACCAGATCTACAGGCTGTCCATCAATAGCATCAAAATCGATTGGTTGTTTAAGCTGTAATAGCATTCCAATAATCTGGTGACAGTTACTGAGTCGACAATGGGGTAAAGCGATTCCTTCGCCCAGTCCGGTACTGCCCAGACGTTCCCGTTCGAGGAGTGCATCATAGGTGGTTTCAGAGTCGATTTCCGGGTGCAGATCTGAAACACACCGGGAGATAGTTTCGAAAAGTCGTTTTTTGCTTCCCCCGTCAACACCGGTAAAGGTGCTTTCGGGGGAAATGAACTGATCTAATTGCATGATTTAAAATGTTTTGCCTGTTATCTGGAATTGTTGCCCTGCATACGGGCAATTGTTTTTTCTTTATGTTTAATGAGTTGTCGGTCTAACTTATCGGTCAATAAATCGATGGCGGCATACATATCATCGTGTGCTGCATTAGCCACCACATCAGCCCCGGCGATATGGATTGTTGCATCAGCCATTTGCCTTTGCTTTTCAATACTGAGCACGACATTGATACTGGTGATATGGTCAAAATGCCGCTCCAGTTTTTCAAGTTTGCTATTTACACAGTCTCGTAATGCGGTGGTTAAATCTATGTGGTGTCCACTGATTGTTACTTGCATACATCGCTCCTTACTATTTCAAGGTTTGGTTCTTGGTGTTGCTCATGGTACATGCGCTGATTCAGCGCGGCTTAAAATCTGGTTTGGGAAGCCTAAGATAGGTGCCGATTAAGCCGAATTAGTCATATTAACCTCTAAGTATTTTGCTGTGATTGGATGTCAAAACACGGGTACCTGCAGTGGTGCTCTGTACCCAATACTCCTTAAACTAATCTTTTTCGCTCATTTGATGGCGGTATCATTAATGATTCACGGTATTTAGCTATGGTTCGTCTGGCAACTTGAATTCCTTGCTCCGCCAGAATATTGGCAATTTTACTGTCGCTCAGGGGTTTTCGTGGTTTTTCTGCTGCAATCAGCTTCTTAATAATGGCACGAATTGCTGTCGAAGAACAACCCATTCCGCTATCCGTATCTACCTGGCTGGAGAAGAAGTACTTAAGTTCGAATACCCCTGCCGGTGTATGTATAAACTTTTGTGTCGTGACGCGGGATATGGTGGATTCATGCATGTCAACGGCCTTGGCAATATCATGTAAAACCAGTGGTTTCATAGCTTCTTCGCCGTAATCCAGGAAACCACGCTGCACTTCAATAATTTTTGTGGCGACTTTTAACAGCGTCTCATTACGGCTTTGCAGGCTCTTCAAAAACCAGCGCGCTTCCTGCAGATGGTTGCGCAGGTAAGTATTATCATTGCTGTTATCAGCACGGCGCACTAATGCCGCGTAGGTAGAATTTATTCGTACCTTGGGCATGGTTTCCGAATTAAGTTCGACCAACCACTGGTCGTTTACCTTTCGAGCAACCACATCGGGAATAATGTATTCTGGATCTGAGCTGCTGATAATATCGCCGGGTTTTGGATTCAAACTTTGGATGAGCTCTATGACTTCCTGCAGCTCTTTCTCCTTGATTTTTGCCCGTCGCATGAGTTGGCTAAAGTCGCGGTTACCCAAAAGGGCGAGATGATCGGTGACAATCAATTTTGCTTTTTCTAATGCAGGGGTTTCCTTTGGAAATTGATTGAGTTGAATGCTCAGGCATTCCCCAAGATCGCGTGCACAAACTCCTATTGGATCAAAATGCTGTAATCGACGCAGCACTGCCTCGACCTCATCCTGTTCGATGATTCGATCTTCAGGATTTCCGTTGCCGCCTGCTTCTGAATTGACACTTCCGATGATACTTTCAAGAGACTCATTGAGGTACCCATCGCTAGATACACTGTCTATGATGGTGATTGCTATGAAACGATCCGTATCCGACATGGGGGTTAAATTCAATTGCCAGTGCAGGTGATCCTGTATGGATTCGGAGGCGGAGGCGTTTGCTTCGAAACTGGAGGCTGTGTCTGGCGCCGAATAATTTGCGCCAGGGCTGCTTTGATAGATATCTTCCCAGCCGCTGTCGACAGCGAGCTCATTCGGGATGTTGTCCGACCAATCGCCATCTTTATCCCTCTCATAGCTTTCTGCGTCATTGGGATTGCTGGGCTCGCTAAAGTCAGTTTTATCGACCTTGCCCTCTGAATCCATATTTTCCGCCGTGTCTCTTGTTTCTTCGGCTTGCTGATCCGCATGATCTAATGCTTCCAGCATGGGATTAGACTCTACGGTTTCTTGAATCTCCTGCTGTAGGTCTAGTGTGGACAGCTGTAACAAACGAATAGCCTGCTGCAGCTGTGGCGTCATGGTGAGCTGCTGGCCTATTTTTAGCTGTAAAGAGGGCTTCATATTTTTTATTACTACTCCTGGGTACCTGCTAACTACTAACTACATTCGCTTATAGCCGCGCACGAGTATGGTTCACCTTGGTAAAAATGGAACTTGTGTTTTAAGTTTCTGGCTATAGTTGAAATGCCCCATTACATTTGGTCGTGATTTATGGTCTTAAGTATTTTTATGATGCCTGTGTTTAATAGTAGCGCAAATTTGTAGCAGGTGGCAGAATTGGAATGAAAATTGCGGGTTTTTTTTAACGATTGTAATTTAGATAGTGGTGGCGGGCGATTTTGCACCCTGAATGAGGGTCTTCGCAAGTGACTGAAGGTTAAAGGCGAAATTGTTCGCCAAGATAAACATCCCGTACGCGCTGGTTAGCCATAATGGTTTGTGCATCACCTTCTGCGATGATGTGTCCGTCGCTGACAATATAGGCTTTTTCACAGATATCCAGGGTTTCGCGAACATTGTGATCTGTGATGAGAATTCCAATACCGCGATTTTTTAGATGTCGGATGATTTGTTTGATATCGTTAACCGAAATGGGGTCGACGCCGGCAAAGGGTTCATCAAGTAGAATATAAGAGGGTTCTGTAGCTAGGGCGCGAGCAATTTCAACTCTGCGCCGTTCCCCGCCTGACAGGCTGATACCCAGATTGTCACTGATATGAGTGACGTGAAATTCCTGCATCAGCTGCTGCAGTTTTTCGTTGCGCTGTTTGCGGTTCAGGTCTTTGCGTGTCTCCAATATAGCTAAAATATTATCTTTAACACTTAATTTTCTAAAGATAGAAGACTCTTGTGGCAAATAGCCAATGCCTCTGCGCGCCCGGCCATGCATTGGTAAGTGCGTGATTTCCTGTTTGTCGATGAAGATCTTTCCGCAGTCACCTTTGATGAGTCCGACGATCATATAAAAACAGGTGGTTTTCCCTGCGCCATTAGGTCCAAGCAAGCCAACTATCTGGCCTTCCTTGATGGATAGGGATACATCCTCCACCACCGTGCGCTCTTTAAAACTCTTAGCCAGGTTTAGTGCGGAAAGTTCACTCATTACCGGAGGAGTCCCCAGAATCAGCTTTGACTTTACCCTTATTTGGCTGGATCACCATTTCAACTCGGGAGTTGCTGGGTGGGGTGGGGGTTCCTTTCTCGCTTGTTGGGGTGTTGCTGCTGTAGGCGTTAACCACTCTTAGTTTCATGTTGTAGTCAATTCGTTCACCGGTAAAAGTGTTCTGTTCCTGCTCCAATTTTGCATTTTTTCTTAACTCGATACGCTCGTCGGTTAAAAAATAATTAATGGTATTGCCATAGGCGTGCATCAGCGCTTCGTCAGTTTTGTGCTGCTGCTGATAGTGGGCTGGTTTACCGGTAGCAATGACCTTTGAA
>CBDUGR010000257.1:0-4466 GCA_965366515.1 uncultured Gammaproteobacteria bacterium
ACTTGGGCGGTGGAACCTTTGATATCTCCATTATCGAGATTGCAGAAGTTGATGGCGAGCATCAGTTTGAAGTGCTTTCGACTAATGGCGATACCTTTCTAGGTGGTGAAGACTTCGATTTACGCCTGATTGACTATCTGGCAGACGAGTTTAAGAAGGAAAGTGGCATCGATCTACATAATGATCCTTTAGCGTTACAGCGTTTAAAAGACGCAGCGGAGAAGGCCAAGATTGAATTGTCCAGCACTCAGCAGACCGACGTAAATTTGCCCTATGTAACCGCCGATGCGAGTGGTCCGAAGCACTTGAATGTCAAAATCACCAGGTCAAAGTTTGAGTCATTGGTGGAAAGTCTCGTGGAAAGAACGTTAGCACCTTTGCAGACTGCGTTAAAAGATGCGGGTCTGAGTGCTTCAGAAATTACGGATGTAATCCTGGTGGGCGGGCAGACTCGTATGCCGCTGGTTCAGGAGAAAGTGAAGAATTTCTTTGGTAAAGAAGCGCGTAAAGATGTTAACCCTGATGAGGCGGTTGCTGTTGGTGCGGCGATTCAGGCGGCGGTATTATCGGGTGATGTGAAAGACGTGCTACTGCTCGACGTGACACCTTTATCTTTGGGTATTGAAACCCTGGGTGGAGTGATGACACCGCTGATCGAGAAAAACACCACTATACCTACCAAGAAAACCCAGGTGTTTTCTACGGCAGATGATAACCAGTCAGCGGTAACCATTCATGTGTTGCAGGGAGAGCGCAAGCAGGCAACGCAGAATAAATCGCTAGGCCGCTTTGATCTTGCAGATATTCCGCCAGCACCTCGTGGCTTGCCACAGATTGAGGTTGCTTTCGATCTGGATGCGAACGGTATTCTGAATGTAAGTGCTAAGGATAAAGCGACCGGCAAGGAACAGTCGATCGTGATCAAGGCGTCCAGTGGACTGTCTGACGAAGAGATTGACGCAATGGTGCTGGATGCCGAAGCGAATGCCGAGGAAGATCGCAAATTTGAAGAGCTGGTGACTGTGCGCAATCAGGCCGATGGTTTGGTTCACGCAACGCGCAAGACTCTGGAAGAAGCTGGAGATAAGGCGACTGCGGAAGAGAAAGAGGCGATAGAAAAAGCCATTAATGATGTAGAGGCTGCGCTGAAAACGGATAACAAGGACGAAATCGAAGCGAAAACCAAAGCGTTAACAGAGGCGTCTGGCAATCTTGCGCAAAAGCTTTATGCTGAACAGGAGCAAGCACAAGCTCAGGAGGCGGGCGCGCCAGGCGAAGAAGCTGCTGCGGAAGATGATGTGGTTGATGCAGAGTTTGAGGAAGTTAAAGACGACAAGTAAAGGCCAAGTCCTTAGCCTGAGCGGTTGTCGCTAAGCGCTCAGGTAATACTCATTAAAGCGCGGGATCCGGCAAGCGGGGTTCCGCGCTTTTGCACGAAACAAGGTAGATAAATAACCCGATGTCAAAACGCGATTACTATGAAGTGCTGGGCGTAGAACGTAACGTCGACGAGAAAGATATTAAAAAAGCCTATCGCCGATTAGCCATGAAGTATCACCCGGATAGAAATCCCGATGACAGCAGCGCTGAAGCCAAGTTTAAGGAGGTCAGTGAAGCCTACGAGGTGCTCTCGAATAGCGAAAAAAGGGCAGCTTATGATCAGTTCGGTCATGCCGGCGTCGATAATAGCGCCGGAGGTGGAGGATTTCATAGTGGCTCTGGTAATTTCAGTGACATCTTTGGTGATGTTTTTGGGGATATCTTTGGTGGCAGCGGTCGCGGTGGACGAAGTCATGTGCAGCGCGGCGCTGATTTGCGTTACAACCTGGATCTGGAGTTGGAAGATGCTGTAAAAGGCACTTCGGTAAAAATTCGTATTCCGACGCAGGTTGGCTGTAAAGAGTGTGGTGGTTCGGGGGCAAAAAAAGGGACGGTACCAACCGACTGTACAACCTGTGGTGGTGTCGGGCAGGTCAGAATGCAGCAGGGGTTTTTCTCTGTACAGCAAACCTGTCCTCGCTGTCATGGTCAGGGCAAGATGATCAAAGACCCCTGTCATATCTGTCACGGCGCAGGCAGGACAGAAGAATATAAAAATCTGTCAGTTAAAGTGCCGGCCGGTGTGGATAATGGTGATCGTATACGGTTAACCGGCGAAGGCGAAGCAGGTATGCATGGCGGACCACCGGGAGATCTTTATGTGCAGATTGCTGTGCGGCCCCATAAAATATTTACCCGTGAAGATGCCAATTTGTATTGTGAGGTACCTATTAGTTTTGCCGATGCCGCTTTAGGTGGGGAACTTGAAGTGCCCACGCTGGATGGTCGTGTTAAGCTCAAGGTGCCACCTGAAACCCAGTCGAGCAAGCTTTTCAGGATGCGTGGCAAAGGCGTTGCACCGGTTCGTGGTGGCGCGGTAGGCGACCTTTTATGTCGCGTCTATGTCGAAACTCCGGTGAAGCTGACCGGTGAGCAGAAAGAGTTGCTGCGTAAGTTTCAGCAAACTCTGGAAAAGGGCGGCAACAAACAGTCCCCTAAAAAGTCGAGTTGGTTCGAGGGCGTGAAGGGTTTTTTTGATGACATGAAGCTTTAACGGGTTATCTATTATTAGTCGTTTTTTGGCCTTATTATAGAGAAAATTATGAGTATAAGAATTGCAGTTACGGGTGCAGCCGGGCGTATGGGCAAAACCCTTATTGAAGCGGTTGCGAATGCTCCGGAGGCTGAATTAACTGTTGCCATCGAGCGTCCGGATAGCTCGCTGATTGGTGTTGATGCGGGCGAACTTGCGGGCCTGGGTAAGAACGGAGTGGCTCTGGTTGGTGATATCAATACAGTGCTTGATGATTTCGATGTGCTGATAGATTTTACTGCGCCAGCCGCCACGCAATTGAACGCCCAGGCTTGCGCTAAAGCCCGGAATAAAATGGTGATTGGTACAACCGGGTTTACTGCCGAGCAAAAAAGCATAGTCATCGGTGCGTCCGAGCAGACGGCTATCTGTATGGCGTCTAATTTTAGTACGGGCGTTAATCTATGTTTTAAATTGCTAGAGCTGGCGGCTCAAGTGTTAGGTGACGATTCCGATATTGAGGTCTACGAAGCGCACCATAGACATAAAGTGGATGCGCCGTCAGGAACTGCATTGAGTATGGGTGAGGTCGTGGCGAAAGCGCTGGGGCGTGACCTGGAAGAAGTAGCGGTTTATGGAAGAGAAGGTCAAACGGGCGCGCGCGATGATAAGACAATAGGCTTTGCCACGGTACGAGCCGGAGATATTGTTGGCGATCATACGGTTATGTTTGCGGCGCAAGGGGAACGTGTGGAGATTACGCATAAAGCATCCAGTCGCATGTCCTTTGCCCGGGGAGCAGTGCGTGCAGCCTGCTGGTTAGCGGACAAAGATCGGGGGTTGTTTGATATGCAGGATGTCCTGGGATTAAAGAGTTAGACCCAAATTTTAGTGGTTACCCCTCTTCGTTGATGGGTATTGGACGGCCGGAAGCAAATTTAGTGTACTGATTCGCCAACAGGAATAGACACCCGGGCTGATCTTCACGTAAAATTGCCATCTCAGTGAATTCAGTAAATCACATCTATTTGAAGCGGGATGAGGCTATGTCTTGTCTCGCTTTTTTGCAAGCCTTGCACGCGTAGTTTGGGAGTATAAATTGACAAAGCAGGCGATTCTGGCACTTGCCGATGGCAGTGTTTTTGTAGGCAGCGCGATAGGAGCCGATGGCGAAGCTGTTGGAGAGGTCGTGTTTAATACCGCGATGACCGGCTACCAGGAAATTCTCACCGACCCTTCCTATGCCAGCCAAATAGTGACGTTAACTTACCCGCATATTGGTAATACCGGAGTCAATCCAGAGGATGAAGAGTCGGATCAGATTTGGGCAGCAGGGCTGGTTATCCGGGATTTGCCGCTGTTGGCCAGTAATTGGCGAAAAACAGCTAGCCTGTCCGAATATCTTCAGGAACGCAATATCGTTGGAATTGCCAATATTGATACGCGCCGATTAACTCGAATTCTACGGGATAAGGGAGCGCAAAATGGCTGTATAAAAGTGCTTGCTGAAGGTGAGAATCAAGACGCAGCGATACAGCATGCCATTACTCTTGCACAAAAGTTTGCGGGTCTGAAGGGCCTGGATCTGGCAAAAGTGGTTACAACAGAAAAATCATACCCATGGACCGAAGGGGTATGGCAATGGTCTAAAGGCTATCAGCCCGCAGAACAACAAACCTATAAGGTTGTCGCCTACGATTTTGGAGTTAAACGCAACATATTGAGAATGTTGGCCGCACGTGGTTGCGAGCTGACAGTAGTACCGGCGAAAACACCTGCCAGCGAAGTGCTGGCTATGAAACCAGATGGCGTATTTTTATCGAATGGTCCAGGTGATCCAGAGCCCTGTGACTATGCGATTGCTGCTATCAAAGAGATTTTAGAAAGCAATATG
>CBDUGR010000258.1:0-4443 GCA_965366515.1 uncultured Gammaproteobacteria bacterium
AAAACGCCGCACTAGTTTTTGTGCGATAAAATTTGCCGTCGAAGGGTGTTCTGCTAACAGATCAATCACGGTTTCTCCATCATTGATACCTCCATTAGCAGGCAAACTGATACCTAGCAGTGATTTTCCCCCTTCATCATGAAATTCCGGATAGAACTTAAACCGCCCCCGCTCGGCACCACGACGCCCCAGACTCCAGCCGGTCAGACAGCGCGACATCTCCTTTACATCCTGCTCGGTATAACCACCATCAACTCCCAGCGTATGCAGCTCCATCAACTCTCGCGCATAATTCTCATTAGGCGTGCCGGCAATATTGGTATGATTATCCAGATAGACCAGCATGGCTGGGCTTTTGGTTGATGCCCTCAGCAGTTCTTTAAAGTTACCCAGCGCATGGGGGCGAATGACATCACGGTCATCCGCAGTTTTCAGCAGCGCCACCGGGCCATCCTGATGATAGATACTGAAATGGTTAGACCAGAACTCAACCATCACCTCGTATAGCTGCCGCCGGCTATAAAGTGCGCGGAATACCGTGGCACTTTTCAGCTGACCAGACACCTCAAACTTCTGGAAGTCTATTAACTCACCCTGCGATAGATAAATTGTTGGGGTAAACTCTTGCAAGTAGGATTCAACCGCCGAATCATCAATGCTTTTCCAGTCCATCTGCTCTTCCAGATAAGTCTCTATACCGATGGACTCCATTCGATTCAACTCCTGTCGCTTAATACCGAAACAGGTGCGACTCAGCGCGATCACTTCGGCAGAAGGCGGAGGCAGTTCTTTATCCGTAGCCCCTCCTATTGAGGTGCTATCTGCGACCTCTTCTTCAGCTAACAACTTGCCTGCGGATAATGCGACGCCCGCCGCAATTAAACCGGCAGCTTTATTCATTCCGTTATTGACAAAGTCTCGTCTCGTTGTTGTCATTATCACTTCCTCTCGTGTGCGGGTTATAACTGTAATAACGAGGAGTCCGCGAATCGGTTGACAACAAATTCCAAATTTTTTCGGATTAATCCTATGGCCCTAAAAAAGCAGCAAAAAAAGTGGACCCAAATGTCTAGGGCCTGTTAAAACTAATTTACTCGTTACTGCCAAGACCATTTTTTTGTCCAGCAAGGCAGAAGGAACGCCCTGTAGCTAGCCTACATAAGTGACTGATAACGCCGCTGGGCGAAAAAATGGACTTGGCCCACTGGAGGGCAACCCAGCATGACTCACTGGTATACTCTTAATCTAGGAGATGCGTTACTCGCAGATCAGGCGATAACTTCAACAGAGCAGGCTGTCCTCAAGGCATACCTGAAAGCCGGCAAGCCGAACAACATGGCGTCCTTTATCCGCCATGAATCGGAAGGTAAATTGCATTGTGATGTAATGATTTATTTTTCGCCGGCTGCGGCTGAAGTAGCCCAATGGCTCGGTGCGGCACCCTGCTCACAACCTGCTCCGGAAGGGCTAGGATTGCTGGCTGGCGACAAAGACTGCTATTCACATTATTTTAGTGATGAGCACTAGCCATCCACTAAACTGCATAGCCTAATAAATGTGTTTATAACTTTAAAATTTCAAGAGGACTCGCCTCTCCTTATAAGCATGTGCGCTCGAATAACCGGAAAATCTGTCGAAGGGTGCCGCCTGATTTGAACACCCCGGAATTTAACTTATCGCGCAGGTCTGCGCTGACCACGAATCACTTGTTTTTTATGCTTTGGCGGCATGTTGTGCCACTGTTTGCGTAACTTTTTCCGCTCCTTCGGTGGCAGCTTTTTAAACTGTTGGTGAGCCTTACGCACACGCCGCTGTTGTTCTGGTGTTAGTTTTTTGAATTGCTGGTAACGCTGTCTGACACGCTTACGCTGATCTTCAGGTAGCGCCTGCCAGCGCTTGAATCGCTGCAAAGCCTGTTTTCTTTTATCCGGGGGCATTGTCGCCAAGCGACTGGCACCTTTTTGCAAAAGACGCTGTTTTTCTACGGGTAATTGATCCCAGGCAACGCCCTCCTCCGCATATGCTGGCACTGCGAACGAGACGGTCGCGAAAAGTAATAGTGCGGCAAACTTACTCATCAGTTTTTGCCTCACTGCTTGCAGTTGCTGCCGGTTTAGCTGTCTCTGACAAAGGCATGTTTTCAATCTCGTCGGGCGCAATCCATTCGCCGTCGGCAGTTTCCCAGCTACCGAGAAACTCCAGGAAAGCTTCATCGAACATGGCTTCCTCATCATCTGCGCTTACCACAGAAACCAACAGACAAAAGCTGAGTATCCAAGCTTTACGCCTCGCCCGGTGTTGAGTTTTGCTGATCCAACCAGATGTAAAAATCCAACTCTTCATAAAATTCAATACTTTCTTCATCCGCTAATAATTCAGCGTCCGCCAGGCCCGCGACGAAATCCTGCGAGTAGTTATTTTCACCCGGCCACAAAAGCATCAGTGTAACAGACATTGCTGCAGTCGTAGCAACGCCTGCGGTCCAACCGAGATTCAAGCCAAACCTTGACCTCTTTTGCTGCATTGACTGTAGTGCCTGCGCACGTGCCTGCCGCAACCGGGATAAAGTCGCGCCATCCAGTTCTTCAGCCTGCCGATCCAGTACAGCTCTTAATTTCTGATCTAGCGGATCATTCTGCTCATTATGACTCATTTTACATAGCCCTCCAGCGCGCTTTTCAAGGCTTCCCGCGCACGTGAAAAATGGGTTTTAACGCTGCCTTTTGAGCAGCCCATGGCAATTGCCGTTTCCGCTTCGCTAAAACCTTCCCAAACTCTTAGCAGGAACGCCTGCTGCTGCCGCAATGGTAGCTTCTCTATTGCCGAGGCCAGTTCATCCATCGATCGTTCTCCCTGCAATGCCTCACTGGGGCCCGGTGTATGGTTGTCGGCAAATCTTGCCAATGGGTCAGCCTCACCATCTTCTCCGAATCCCAGCTTATCCATCCAGACACGCCAGCGACTGCTGACCGCATTGCGACGATACCAGTCTCGGATACGGTTATTAAGTATTTTGAAAAACAAGCATTTCCATTCATCCTGGGGCTTGTGCGCATAGCGCTGCACCAGCTTGAGCATCGCATCCTGAACAATGTCCAGTGCCTCTTCTCGCTGTCCCACCGCCATTTTGGCAATACCGTAGGCTCGGCGTTCCACCGATGCCAGAAATTGATCCATTGCCTGCGAATTATCCAGTGTTTCCCCCTGAAATACCGGTGGTTCCTATTAGCCACAATAGTCACGCTCATGGTAGTAAAGCCTGACCACATGACGCAAGCACTCGCCTTTAGCATCATCGTAGTTTTTTATATGCTGAGCGAAGCCCGCAGCCATACCGATATCGGGCAGTATAACGGCTGGCAGAGGTACTGCAATGCTATTTATAAGAGCCTTTTTCATTGTGCTCTCCTCGTTTTGTCTGGTTAAATATCGACTGACTACCATTACTAACGCACTCACTGCCATAGGGTTGACAAACCAATACACTTTTTTGAGAAGAATTATGCTGTCACAGATCCAACAGGACCGCTGCCAATCCCAGTTAGAAGTTCTAAAGAAAGAGCTGATCGCATTGTTGTCGATGAACGAACAATCAACAGAAACCGTGTCGCTTGACCAGGCAAAGGTAGGGCGTCTTTCACGTATGGATGCGCTTCAGCAACAGGCAATGGCACAAGCTAACCGAGCCCAGCATCAGGAAAGGTTACGTAATGTACAATTAGCCCTGACCGCCATTGAAGAGCAAAGTTATGGATTTTGCGAGGAGTGTGGCGAGGATATTCCCATCGCCAGGTTGGAAGCATCCCCGGAATCCATCTACTGCATAAGCTGCAAAAACCGTTTAGAGCAAAACGAATCGTTATGAGTTAAAGGGGTCACAATGAACATTGCAAATAGTATATCAACATTGCTTCTTCTTTTAGTCACTGGGTTCCCCCTTGTATTTGCAGAGACGCAGAAAGAAGATGGGGTCTGGTGGCCGTCGCAGTGGGGAGAAAAAGATCAGCTAGGCGCATTAAACCGAATTGACGCAAAAAAAGTACTGCAAGCCGCGAGCTTAATCCAACAGGGTAAAATCTACGATTTGGCACATATCTACGAAGAGGATATGCCGCTGTTCGAACTCACACCACAGCACCGCAAATACACACTAACCATTCCTGGAGCACCGTCATGGGGGCCAATGGGTGATAACCTGTTGGTTTGGAATGAAGACTATATTGCGGGTCATCTCTCACAGAGCGGCACTCAGTTCGATGCTTTAAGCCATATGGCTACCGTTACTGGTAAAGCCAGCGATCTCTCGGAGATACGCTATTATAACGGCTGGTCACATGCAGAAATTGGCAGTGGCCGAGGTTTCAGTAAACTGGGGGTTGAGCAGGTAACACCTATCTTTACGAGAGGTATTCTGCTTGATATCGCGGGTTATAAAGGCCGTAT
>CBDUGR010000259.1:0-4431 GCA_965366515.1 uncultured Gammaproteobacteria bacterium
CATTTTGGGTACGGTGTGTTACGTTCCTCGAGGCCAGCTGATTACTCATCACAAATTTTAAGGGGTAATAGTTATGTTATTGATTCAGCGTTGTTTAACCATGCTAGGCATCACGGTATTTTTGCTTTTAGCGCTCTATCTAGCATCGAATGCCTATGCGCAAAGCTGCGAAACGAATTGTGGCTTTATCACTGAGGAAGGTTGCGCATGTGATGATTCATGCGTGGAGTGGGGTGATTGCTGTACTGATAAAGCACAGTTCTGCGACATCCCACCTCAACCCCAGCAGCCTGCTGCCGCAGGAGGAGATCAGGAGCCGGCTGAATTAACAGGAATTGTTGCAGCCCATAATTCCTGGCGGGCGCAGGTGGGATCTCCCGACTTGGTCTGGAGCAACGCCGTAGCTGCTGTAGCCCAGCAATGGGCAAATGAGTTGGCTAGTAATCCAGGGTGCCGACTCCAGCATCGCAGTTTTGCCGATCTTGCCACTCTGGAAGGTGGGCTTGGAGAGAATCTTTACATAAAAGGAGCTTCTCCCAATCTACCAGACGTAACGCCGAAAGAAGTTGTCGATAGCTGGGGGAATGAAATCCAATATTATGATTCAACTACGCACACGTGTAATGCCCCGCCGGGAGATTCATGTGGACATTACACCCAGGTAGTTTGGTCGACTACGACGGAAGTCGGATGTGGCTTTTCGACCTGTGTTGACGGAGATTTTCAGAATATTATATCAGTCTGTAATTATAGAGCTCCTGGTAATGTTGAAGGCGTAACTCCATTTTAAGAATGTGCATCCTTCAAATATTAACTAAACGACCCTCGTCTATAAGACAAGGGCTCCAGGGCTCCATCCCAAATTTTTCATTAGGGTCTGTTGACTTTTCATAGCAGGCTACTAGCTTCACCATTAAAATAAAGTTTTAATAAACGGATCGCTTATTCAGGTATTTTGATAATTCCTTTTTTCCAACGTTTTATTTTCTCCGGTTTTTCGCCAGTGATTTTTTTAAATTCTTAAGTGCTAATGCTTTTTATAAAGTCCCCCATTTTTTTGCCAAATCAGAAATTGATTTCAGTAAACTGAATTTAACATAATATACATTATTAGCAATTAATAATCAGCAAAAGATCAAACTGCAGATATACCGATTTGCTTTGTAATTGGCTTTGTACTGCTGGTAGTCTATTTCAGTAAAAATATTATTGTTCAGCAAGGCACGACATAGCAACAGATAGCATTCACGATCAATGCTGATATAGTAAGTCGGTTATTTTTTACTAAAAGATATCATTTAATTTTGGTAGATTAATACGGGTATAACGACTTCACCAAAAATAGATAAGAGATTGATTGTAAAATTTTTATCAGCATATAATATAAATCCATTATCTATGGTTATCAAAATTTTCATATAATGCCGGAAAAATTATGACTCAAGATGTGATACTTGAATCTACAATAACGTGTCCTAAATGTGGTTATAAAAAGATTGAAAAAATGCCCACTGAGTATTGCCAATGGTTTTATGAATGCAAAGAATGTCATACACTTGTGAAACCTCTTGCTGGTGATTGCTGTGTATTTTGTTCCTATGGTTCAGTACCATGTCCCCCGATACAGCTTTCAAATGAGCGCAAAAAAACTAACTGTTGTCGTAATATCATTAATAAGGAGTAGTTACAGCGAAGTTGTCAGGTGCCTTCATTTAAGCATAAGACATTGATTTAATTTCCGCTGGAAAGTCAATTTTCCAAAGAGTTTTCCGATCCTCAGCAAATGCTTAAGCTGCCGGTTCAGTTAGCGGTAGCAAACCGCGTGAATCATTTGGTTGCATACGTTTCAACCAGATAGGATCCACCACGATTTGTTATAGCATGAGTATATTGATTAAGACCAAGCTGCTCATAGTATATGCAGCGATAAAACAAGCGATTTCCAGGTAATGATTTGGTAACAGCCTTGGCTGTTAGCTGCCATGTCGACAGCTCACGGCTGAAGACTTGGCAACTATAATTGATAAGCAGGAATTACCCTATTTGTTATCTTCCGGCTTCTTGGTAACTGAATACGGAAATGCGATAGCCGTTGGGCCGTCGATGTCGCCACTTCCTGAATCGATGAAAGCATCAATAAACTCGCCCGTCGAGCCGTCGTACCGCAGAATCTGGTCAGATCCGAAGCTGCAAACATAGAGGTTGTCGTCTGGTCCAAAAAGCAGGCAGTACGCCGTGTTCAGGCCGCCGCCATTGGCGGGGATAAACTCGTCGATGAATGCGCCCGTGGCGCCATCAAAGCGCAACACCTGATCTGTTCCGCGGCTGCTGACATAGAGATTGCCGTCCGGGCCGAAGTCTAGCCCCCACGGTAAGTTAAGGCCACCGCTCTCCGCGCTGACGAACACGCCAATGAACTCACCTGTCGAGCCATCGTAACTAAACACCTCATCTGTACCTCTGCTGCTGACATATAGACGGCCATCCGGACCGAAAACGAGGCCGAAAGGTGCTTCTAGCCCACCACTGCCCTTTGATACAAAGTCGTCAATAAATTCACCCGATGTGCCGTCATAGCGCAAGATCTCATCGGAACCTGATGCAACGTAAAGGTTGCCATCCGGGCCAAAGACTAAGAACCGGGGAGAATCGAGGCCGCCGCTCCCGACCGATACAAATGCATCGATGAACTTACCGGTTTTACCGTCGTAGCGCAAAATTTCATCGGTAGATGAACTGCTGACATATAGAGGTTGCCATCGGCGCCAAAGATCAAACCTTCCGGCGATTTGAGCCCTTCGAACAACTCTTCAATAGCGATGTCGATGAATTCGCCGGTGCTGCCGTTATAACGATAGACGGCGTTGTTACCGAAGCTGTTGACAAAGAGATCGCCGTCCGGGCCAAACGCTATGCCGAAGGGGTTATCCAGTTCGCCTCCGGACGAGATGAAATCCCCAAGAAATACGCCGGTGCTGCCGCTGAATTGCAATACTGTGTCGTTGCCACGACTGCTGACGTAAAAATTCCCGTCCGGTCCGACAACAATATCTTCCGGTGAGTTGAGGCCGCCCGATTCAGGCTGGACAAATTCGGATACAAAATCCCCCGTTGAGCCACCATATTCCAGCACACCATCCGTGCCGCGCGAGTTAACGTACAGATTACCGCTCGGCCCAAACGTCAGGCCGACGGGACCGTCCAGGCCACCTGATCCAGCGGTCACAAATTCGGAGAGAAAGAGACCGGAGCTGCCGTCATACTGCAGCACTTGGTCCGTGCGGTGACTCGTCACGTAAAGATTACCATCCGGCCCAAATGTGAGACCGAAGGGTTCGCTGAGCCCACCGGCACCCGCTTCGACAAAAGCATCTATGAACGCGCCGCTGGTTCCATCGTAGCGCAGCACTTGATTGGTACCCACACTGTTGACATAAAGATTGCCGTCCGGTCCAAATGTTAGATCTTGAGGTTGATCAAGCCCGCCAGATCCAGAAGGCACGAAGGTGTCGATTAATTCCCCCGTCGACGGATCGTAGCGCACAATTGAGTCCGTAGCGAAGCTGCTTAGATAAACATTGCCATCGGCTCCAAAGGTGATGTACCAGGGGCCATCGAGTGTGTTAATTGCGCCTTGAACGAACGTGTCAATAAAAAAACCCATGTTCCGGTCGTACTCAATAACTCTGCTATTTCCAAAGCTACTGACGTAAACACCGTCAGGATTCTTGGCACTTGTGGGTTGAACGACAATAAACGCCGTAAGCACCAATGCTGTTAGCAACATCGGCTGCAGGATTCTTTTAAACATTTTCATCTCAGAAAGCCTCCTTGGTCTTATTCAATTGGTTGAACTTTGGGCGGCTCAGGCTCAAGAACAGGGCCACCCCTGGAACGGAATAAAAAAACTCCGCTCCTTTGAGCTGGGTGTTGCCGTGGCATCCCATGCAGCCCCCCATCTCCCAGGGGCGCACTTGATCTGGATTGAAAACTAAAATGTTATCGATGGTAGGTATCGATATTCGTCTCGCATGGCTACTTGTCTCGTAAAGCTGGCAACCCGTATCCGTATCCTACGGATTGCCAGACGGACCTACTCAGGGAGATTCACTTTTTCATCGCGATGCTCGAGAATCGATTCCATATGTTCTTCGAGCTCTTCGGGTGACAAGTCCCCAGGCGGTACGATATCAACTTCTTCACCCACACCGCCGGCGGCGGTGACCAGAAAACTGAAATCGCCGCCCAGGGCGTACTGGGCCACACCATGGCAACCCTGGCAGCCCCCGCCATTAACGTTCGCGGCCGGAACGGGTTCACCCTCTGACAGCGCAGCGGTGGTGATGTTATTCGCGTCTGTAGCCGGTTGTTCCTCGCTGATGATACAGCCTTGGGTTGCGTCGTTGCTGTGTTCGGCGGGCGTGTTCAACC
>CBDUGR010000260.1:0-4424 GCA_965366515.1 uncultured Gammaproteobacteria bacterium
CACATTCCAACCCGATATTAGCCAGGCACCGGCCTGATGCCGGTTTCCACCAAAATGTTCTTCTTCTGCGCTTAAAATTTCTTGCGATGTTTGGCACAACTCAGTTATTGAGGCAGTCTCTTTCGGAAAGTTATTTGCGAATATCAATTCGCCAATATTGTGCATTAACCCGGCGAGATAAGCTTCATCCTCAAATTCATAACCGGTCAATTTGGCGACTGCTTTCGCCATCAAAGCACAGGTCAGCGAGTTCCTCCAAAATCGCTTGAGACGAACGGAGCTTGCTGAGTCAAAGCGTGAGAAAAACTGTTGAACTGAGGCGGTAATTGCAATCGTCTTGATAGTATCAAGACCCAACATAACCAGCGTTCTTTCGAAAGTGAGACCCTTCCCTTGCCCTCCATAATACGCAGCGTCAGCAGCGGAGACGACTCTCGTTGCTAATGCCGCGTCTTTTTTAATTAAACCAGACAGGCGGTCAAAGGAGATTACCTCCGTATGAGAGGCATCGAGCAAGACCAGCAACACATGGGGTAAGGAGGGAAGTTTGTCTGCCCGTATCCCCGCAAATATTTGATCTAGAGAGCTAGACGTTTTTGATTTAGTTTTTGACAAAATGAAACCGTAGCTTAGATAAATTTAACAGCAAACCCGGTTTGTCCGGTGGTCACCCCCAATAGCATGCACAACGAGGCATGAGCCAGACGCCAAGGCTATTTTTAATCCTGGTGCGAAGCTTTCATTAACTATAGACACAAGTTGAGCGATGTCAAAGCCAAAAACGGATGATCTCTAGCCTTTGATATATCCGTTATTCACGATAATTTCTCTCTCCCATCCAGTTTTTCCTCTCTGCTATTTTCCAATCGCCTGTCTCTCGGCTATTATTAGCACTCGCTTAACGGATAACTTAATAAAAATGACTATTCCTGAGCAGCAACTGCAATCTACTGACTCGATTACAACCGAACACAGCGCTCAGGCAACGGCGCTCACTATCGCTATTACCAGCGGTAAAGGCGGTGTTGGAAAAACCAATGTCACAACTAATCTGGGAATCGCACTAGCTAAGGCAGGAAAGAAAGTCTGTGTTTTTGATGCGGACACCAGCTTGGCTAATATTAATATACTGCTGAAGCAAACGCCGCAATTCACTCTCGAGCATTTTCTTAGAGAACAGTTGTCGATTCAGGATATCCTTCTGGATGGCCCTTCTGGGTTAAAGGTGGTGCCATCCGCTACCGGTATTACTGATTTTGTATTGCTGACTGCGGAGCAACAAGACCGCTTAATTGCTGCGCTGGAACAACTGGAGCGCGAGTTCGATTACATCTTAATTGACACGGCGGCGGGTATCGGCGACTCCGTTATACGCTTTATTCAGTCTGCCCAGTATTCAGTTGTAGTTATCTCTCCAGAACCCACTTCTTTAACCGATGCGTTTTCTCTTATAAAAGTATTAAAAAGGCGTAACCATAAACAGCCAGTATATATATTGGTAAACATGGCCAATAATTATGCGCACAGCATGGAGGTATTCAAGCGTTTTGCTCATGCGGTTAATAAATATATCGACACGAAAGTTCGTTATCTCGGCTATATTCCGAGCGATAAGGCCATACGTGATTCCGTGGCCTCGCAAAGTCCAGTTGTGCTGTCAGCACCAGATTCTCCCGCCGGTCGCTGTATCAGCCTGCTCGCTAATATATTGCTCAAGCATTTTTCAAAAAAGAATGCTCCTGTGCGCAAAATCAGCCAGTTCTGGAGAGATCAATCGGAAAAACAGGGTGAATCAGCGAACGCAGACTTTATAGCGCAACAGCAGACAGCAACCTCGATAGATAATGCTCCGTTAACTCATGAGGAGCCCGGTGTCGAAGCCGCAGCTAATCAGGCTGACACCTGTCATGATGCCAGATTAGCCATCGACAGTAAAAACCTGTCGCAGGATCAGACGGAATCACTTCTCGCTGATATCATTCAGTACTACCTCGGAGAGTTCGGGACGTTACCATCACAGGCGATAGACCTGACATTACAAGCCCATGCTCAGGGAGAACTTTCCGACTCGCAACTTGAAACGCTGCAGCAATCGCTTAGTGCTGAGTCTGAGGAACAGATAACACCGCAAACACAATCTTGCCAGGCATTATCACTGGATCAAATTCGAGCGCAAATTGATAACCTTGTTACCGAAGCAGAAAAGACCAAACTGGAACTAACAGACTTGGCACAATATGTTGTTGAGCAATATCGTAATTTATATAACGATAGTGTGATTAAACCATCCTCAGTGGCTTCGATAACCACTGTGGGATCCCAAACAAGGAAGGTGCAGCGCGGAACCGCCCAGGAAGACAGGCAGGCATTGTTACAAAGTATTGAATTTGCCTCTGCAGTAGATGAGAGCTAGCGGCTAGTCCCGTGATTTAGAGCTGCTCTAGTATAAAATTCGCTACCTTCGAATCTCGCCCATAGCATTTCTGCAGCGCCTTCAGAAAAATAGATGCCCGTGCCGGCAACCCTTTTGCAAGATAGCTTAAAGCCTGTCTGTAAATATTGATCTTAAAGGCCGGTATATCGAAAGCAGTTCCATTCAGGTTATCAATGCTAATGCTGAATACAACATTCGGTGTTGCATCAGCGAAAATCCATTCCAACGCCTGTGGTTTTACTTCGACAGATTCAAACTTTTTTTGTAATGCCTTTGAGCGGCCATCGGGGGAATACCAATATCCATAGTCAGACTTGAGCCTTCGCTGTGATCCGGCGATGCACCAGTGTGCAATTTCATGCAGCGCACTGGCACAGAAATCTGCTTTGAATATCACCTGGTGATATTCACTGTCTGCATCAGCAGGTTTGTAAAGAGGTTCTTCAGCACCGCCTACTAACTCTGTATTCTCACTATCCAGAAAACAGTGGTTGAATAGCTGTATTAAAGTCTGAGCCGCTGTTTCGCCCTGCGCCCTGTTATTTGCTTTTTTAGCCTGCATATTCAGTAGATCAACTCTGGCGAACCTTAAAGTAGAGATAATGTCTTAATTGTATAGAAGCATGGCCTAAGGTCAAAATGAAAGGTGCTCGATTATGCTTGATAAAAGTAGCCAAAAAACAGCACAGATTATTGATATTTTCAGTCGCAGAACGACGCCTGTCGTCCAAGATGAGAGTATTATTCGTATTTCCCCTGAATTTGATGGGCTGGCCATGCTTTATGGTAACGACTCAAATCCTGGAAAGCTATTCAGCATGAAGATCATGGCATGGGGTCTAAAAAAGACGGGGGAAGCAGTAGGGCTGGTGCCCTGGTTAAACGAAATCGTATCCTGCCCTGACCTTAATGACCCTTTAAACGGACACTGGGAGGGATATTATAATATGCAGACTGGTAAAGTTTTTTACGAAGCACCAACACATAAAAAACTCGAGCTGCAGGAGGCCAGTAGATACTACGAAAAAAATCAGCAAGCCAATGATATGGTAATTCAGGAAATACCGGATACCATAGGTACGCACGCGATACTGGCTGACCCTGTAGCCAATAAATTTATTATTAATGAGGTGTTCAGCTGGCGTTTGCTAAACAAAGGAACAATTCAAGGAATGCTCATCGAGCGAGAAAAAGTTAGCCATACACCAGTGCTTTTAGGAGACGACAGTCTTTACGTGGTTCAGGACGACTCCAGGTTTAAATACTTTTTCCAGTATAGAATCGCTAACAAAATAAAACGCCAGGAACCTGAGGCGATGGAAGCCATTGCCATACTCATGGATTTTTAATCCTCTGCCGCACTCATTGAAACATCATCTAAAATGAGCGCCCTCAAGTAAGTACTCAATAATAGTTAAAGATCATTAATATTTGATCAGGCCCCTTTTCTGATCAAAAAATAATATCGCTGTTCATGCGTTATATTCTTCACAAGTTCATGACCTAGAAACTGGCAGAACTTTGGAATATCCCTTTGTGTTGACGGATCGGTAGCAATCAACTCCAGCAGTTCCCCGGACTTCAAATCATCGATTTTATTATGCAATAACATCACAGGTTCGGGACAAAATAGTCCGCAGGTATCCATTTTGTAATCGGCTTTCTGGTCAAACAGGGTCATAAGTCTATTCGTTATTCAACATCATATTCGGCAGTATAACATTAGGAGGCTATTGTTTAACAAACTGGGTTACTCAATTCCTGAGTAACAGGAGACAGCATAATTATTACCCTATCTGAGGTGATTGCGTGACGCTTGAACATATAATTTTCAATTTTGCGGCGCATAAGACTTTACCCAAAATGATTTTCGGTTAAACTAGCACCCTTATGACCTGGATCAATTGTTTGCCTGATGCCAGTGCAATAGATTGTTACATTTGAAATCAACTTATATCATTTTTCCCCTGTATTAACTAAAAAGAATTGG
>CBDUGR010000261.1:0-4414 GCA_965366515.1 uncultured Gammaproteobacteria bacterium
GCGACCCCAACCTTGGCAAGGTTGTGCTCTACCAACTGAGCTATTCCCGCATTAAATCTTGCTGGATATTCCAAATGCCTCCAACGAGCATCCCGGCTTGTTGGTAGAGCACCCTCTTTCTCGTGCTCATCCCAGCCGAAAATTACAAATTTTCGTCGTTCATCTCGCGCGAAGCTATGCTTCACAAAAAACGCGAGCTTCACCCAACTGAGCTATTCCCGCATTAAATCTTGCTGGATATTACAAATGCTTACGATCTGCATCGAGTAAGCAAATCTGTTTTGCCGACAACAATTAAGAGGCGCGAATTCTAATTTAAACAAATCAGGAAAAAAAGGCTTTGAGAGAAAAAATTCTAAACTAAAGCTGTTTCTACAGACATATTGACGCCCCCTTCTCTTTTTTTGCCTGATACATCTGCTTGTCCGCCAGTTCTATCAGCTCATTTTCATCAAGGTAATGGTCGGGCCCGGTTTCACCAATCCCGATACTCAACGAAAAAGTTGAATGCTTATCAGCGAATCCACCTAGTATTTTTTCACAGGTTATTTTTGCACTCGCAGCACCGCACTCAGGAAGAATCAGACAAAACTCATCACCGCCATAGCGACAAGGAATGTCCGTTTCTCTGACGTTATCCATAATCGCCTGCGCCAGATCGCTCAATACCTCATCGCCTCTTATGTGCCCATATTTATCATTAATACCCTTGAAATCATCCACATCAAAATAGGCCATTGAAATCTTGCTCTTATGCCTTCGGGCCAACGTAAGCTCTCTGTGAAACAACTCCTGCATTGCTCTTCGGTTATAGAGGTTGGTCAAAGGGTCTTTTTTCGTGAGCATTTCAAGTTGACGCGTTCTTTCCGCAACCTTTAACTCGAGGCTTCGGGCATACATTTCCGTTCGGTCTTTCGCAATCTCGATCTCTCCGATCATACTTTCGATATAGGTATCAAAAACTAGTGTTACATCAAAACAAAGCAGTCGATCCAACGTCTGAACAACCTCTGCGTATTCTGCACTATCGCTAAGAGCCTTGCCGAGCGTTCGAACAATGATCTCTTTTAACGTCTGTACAGCCGAAAGATAGAGTTTGGGCTCCACACCAATACGCTTATGGACAAGCCCGATTCGCAATCTATTGTTTACATACTCGACATCATAAATACCACTGAATAAATCAAGCACATACTTACGCTGAGCTGTGCGAAGTCTAGCCAAGGTATCGGCATCACCAATCAACACAGAAATTTCATCGACCGCAGTTTGTCTTTCATAAAACTCTTCGACAATCTGGTCGATATTAACTTCAATAATCGGCCTATATTTATTTAACAGATTCAAGTTTTGCTGTTCAAGGCTTAACAAATCCATTCTGCGGGTGATATCTGCATCAGATATCTGCAGTTGTTCTAAAAGAGTCTTTTCCGTGCGTTTCATAACACACCTTATTAGATCTGATCCAGATGATCAGTTACCTTAAATATAGCAGTTCTTCCTGCCACAGCTTGTTGTAATTTAGTCTAATGAACCATTTCTATATAGCCACTAATGCTTAATGATTCTTGTTTCAAGTAAGCAGGTGTGCGCTATCAAACTGGCAATACATTTGCCAAATCGACATTACTGATTCATCCTATAGACATCTTTTATGCGGCTTTTATCACCACAAAACGACCGGAAACTTGATTTTGATGTCCCAAGCAAGCAACTGCGATGAGCAACAACACTACATACTCACACTCTCAAGCCCAGACCGCAAAGGGATCGTTCGGGCCGTTGCCAACTTTCTCTATGATCGCGACGCCACCATTGTCGATGCGGCGCAGCATGGCGATCCGGTATCGAAAAGATTCTTCTTAAGAACCGAATTTTGTAGTGCATCTGATACACCGCTGTCAGGGCTTGGTGAATTGAAACAAGCCTTTAACCCAATTGCCGCCGAGTTTTCCATGGATTGGCAGTTTCATGATGCAAGTAAACGTACCAAGGTGCTGATTGCCGCATCAAAATATGGGCATTGCCTCAACGACCTGCTGCATCGCTGGAAGACCGGTGTACTACCTATAGACATCGTAGGCGTGGTATCCAACCATAATGAAATGAGGGAAATGGTTGAGTGGCATAATCTGCCTTACCATCACCTGCCTGTGACGCCAGAAACCAAAGCTGAGCAGGAATGACAAGTATTGAATATTATGGATAGCACAGGCACTGAGCTATTGGCGCTGGCACGCTACATGCAGATTCTTTCCAATGACATGTGCCAACAGCTAACCGGTAAGGCTATCAACATCCACCACTCTTTTCTGCCCGGTTTCAAGGGAGCAAAACCCTATCATCAGGCGTATGCACGAGGTGTAAAGATCATTGGTGCTACTGCGCACTATGTCACCAGCGACCTGGACGAAGGGCCAATCATCGAGCAATGTACCGAGCGAGTTGATCATTTATATAGCCCGGATGAGCTGGTTCAAATTGGTCGTGATACAGAATGCATGGCCTTTGCCAGAGCGATCAAATGGCACTGTGAACACCGCGTGATTCTCAACGGCAATCGTACGGTAGTTTTTAAGTAATCGCGAGTTTTATAGGTCTTTAATCAGTCAAGGGGTGACGAGCAATACCTTCGGCAATCCGACCGGCGGCTTCTTGAATATGGTGTAAAATATCGGATTCGAACTTTTTCAGATCAAGCACATCGCGCAAAGTGATAACCGTTAATACCGCGATCGGATGTGATCGTCCAACGATGGGAATACTATAAACTCTGGTGCCTTGAATTGGTGCATCATAGTCGCAGAAGCAGTAACCCTCTGACCGAGCCTGCTGTATTAGTTTTAACGCTCGCTCTTCACTAAATGAAGCAACCCCTCCAGGCAGGCCATGAGCCAGCGCTGAAGTTAGAATTTCACTGGCTTCAGGCGCAGGTAATGCCGAAAGGAAAGCACAACCGGAGCTGGAATCGATTAATGGAAAACGCTTCTGTTCAAATCTCTTCAGACGAATCGGCGCCACCGCCCGATTACCGACCTCAATAACCATTGATAAGCCATCTCGGACCAACATCTCCGCAGGCCACTTAATCACCTCGCAAAGATTATTGAGTATTGGTTGCGCTACCTGGGTTAACAGAGTGCCTTCGGCATAGGCACTGGATAACAGGCGCACCTTTGGCGTGGGCACATAGCCCCCACCTTCAGCTCGGGGACGATTCAATAGATAGCCCTCTGCCACCAGCGTATTTAGCATACGAATCAGAGTGGGTTTAGGCAGCCCGGTGTACTCAACCAAAGTCGAAACTCGCGCTGGCGCGAGCTCATTTACCGCCACTATGACGGACAAACCTTTTGATAAGGATTTAATGTGCTCTTTTGAATAGTCCATAATGTGAACCTTTATAGTTCTTTTTGATCATTTTTTCTAGTTTTGATGGGAAAATACCCATTACGGATCTATATGTCATATTTTGACACTGAAAAGATAAAAAGCTATAGTTTGGGCCATTAAAGCACCTCAAAAAAGGGGTTAGCGATCATCCGCTGAAACCCGGAGATTTTAACTATGCTAAACAACAAACGCAGCACACGTCCCGTTGACTTTGGTCCATTTCCGTTAGAAACATTTCCTAAAGACTCCGCGATCATTCATCACGAAACTCAACTGCCAGCGCTCGATTCTGTGCCAGTCATTTCGGACGCTAAAACGGCTTTAGTGGAATCCACACGTAAATATCGTAGCATCTTTGAAGAGTTGAGAAAGGTGACGGTATTTATTAAGCGTGCACCTGTACCAGATGATCTGACTAGAAGAGCTCAAGATCTAAAGGGCGCCGGTTATTTTCTAGACGCGTCAATGATGGGAATTTGCGAACTACCCAACAATGCCTGGATAGCGGGGATACCAAAACACAAGACACATACCCATGCATTAGTTGTATTAGTCGAACATTCCAACCCTATCGATTCAAACAATCTGGCTCACCAATGGGTAGAAGGTTATGAGGATGAACTGGCCACTACCCGAGCCGCTGAAATTTCAGCGATTCTCGCCGGACATATTGCAGCGCTGGGTTTTCATGCAAAGGCGCACTGGCCTGGCGTTACCGATATCGACCTGGAACGTCTCGCCGTGCTTTCAGGATTAGCTATTCGCGAAGAAGGCGGACTTACCAACCCTTACGTCGAAAAAAACTTTACTCTGGCTGCAGTCACTACTGAATATGCCGCCGCAACTGATACACCGTTAGCGCAAAAAGCTGCAGATGGTAAAAATCTACCCTATCTTTTTGGATTGAGTGGAGCAGTTTCCGGGCTGGAACGATGGCGTCGTAATCGCCGACCCTCACATTTTGGTCCCTACCCTGTTGAAAAATTAAAGCGTGTAGACCGACCAACCACTCATATCTTCG
>CBDUGR010000262.1:0-4382 GCA_965366515.1 uncultured Gammaproteobacteria bacterium
CTGGCGGGAAAGGCCGACAGCGAAGTCACAGATGTCGATCATTTCCTGTACTTCACCCAATCCTTCCTGATAGATTTTTCCGCACTCTAATGTGACCAGCGCGCCCAGCGTATCCTTGTGCTCACGTAACAGGTTGCCCAAAAGACGAATGAGTTCACCGCGTTTTGGTGCAGGAACCATTTTCCAAACGTTAAAGGCTTGTTGCGCTCTTGCAATAGCGACAT
The DNA here is from genome assembly GCA_965366515.1 of uncultured Gammaproteobacteria bacterium. Taxonomy (GTDB): domain Bacteria; phylum Pseudomonadota; class Gammaproteobacteria; order Pseudomonadales; family IMCC2047; genus JAJFKB01. Next base: position 225 of record CBDUGR010000262.1, read on the forward strand.
CGACCTGCTCAGGGGAGGAGGTGATCACCTGGCCTAAGCTGGAACCGTCAACAGGGCTGTTAACTGGTAGTTCACCACCGCTCACAAGTGACTCATCAATGCCTAAATCAAATAATATTTGTGTCAGCTTCATTGGGTTGTCCCGTTACTCTTGCTGTAATTCTTGAAGATACACTCTCATGCTACTTGAGAAGTTTGGTGCTGATCGCTTTGCTTGGCGTAGTATTTCCCAAAGCGGTTATTGATAAAGTCCTCGAACGGTACATCTTCCTGCCGTACAAAACCTTTTTGCGGCAGTTTACCTTCTGCTAGAAGATCCAGTACGCCGCAAATACCCGCCGCCGTTGTGACTTGAATAGCGCTCCAAAGCTTACCGTTTATGGTGTGGCTGTAGATTTTGTTGGCATAGGTTTTCTGCACCAGCTGGCCATTTTTTTTACCACTTACATTAATGAAAACCAGCACTACATCCTGGTAAGTAATGGGAAGTGCGGATTCCAAAATCTCCTTTAAAAGGGGCTGGCGGTTTTTCAGACCAAGATCATGCAACAGCATCTTCATGATATCTCGATGGCCCGGGTAGCGCACGGTGCGGTAATTTAGGTTCTCTACCTTGCCTTCCAGAGTCTCACACAGGGTGCCCAGGCCGCCGGACGTGTTGAATGCCTCATAATTAACCCCGTCCAAAGAAAAGAGCTCGATCCCCTCCAGGGGCGGCACTTCGGTTAGTTTGCCGTTCACAATAGCTTCGCAGGGGGTGCAGTATTCATTGATCAATCCATCGGTGGACCAGGTAAGATTGTATTTTAGAGCATTTGATGGATATTTGGGTAACGCTCCGACCCGCATGTGCACATCCTTAAGCACATCAAATTGTTTGGTTAACTCATATGCTGCAATGCTGACAAACCCGGGTGCCAGCCCGCATTGCGGAATTAATGCGCTTTGGGCAGTTTGAGCAAGTGATTTAACCAGCTTTGTGCAGGCAACGTCCTCCGTTAGATCCAGATAATGAACCTTTGCTTTCGCGGCGGCCTCAGCAACATGTTGAGTCATATGGAAAGGGCAGGCGCTTAGCGCGGCAAACTGACCTTGCATGGCCGAAATCAGGATGGGTTTACTAGTGACATCAAGAACCAGGGGCGTGACGTTTGGGTGTTGTGGTAGACGATCAAGGTTTTCCTGATTCATATCGGCCACGGTCACCCGGTAGTCTCCGGATGTTGCGAGTAGTTCAGTGATAATACCGCCAATTTTCCCTGCACCTAACAAAATAACGTCATGCATCTGCTGCTCCTTGGGTGAAATTGTGTATTAGAACTTGAGTTTAGGATCATTTTTGATCAGAATAAATAAACTAAATGATCTAAATGCTAGATTATAATTAGCAAAATGGCGGTAAATACGTCGATATGATTATAAATGAGAAAGATAAGAAATTATTAGCGCTGCTTAGTGCTAATAGCCGAGAATCAACCGCGGAGCTTGCCCGTAAGCTGCAATTGTCTCGTTCTACCGTTAAAGACCGCATTGAGCGGTTGAAGAGCCAGGGCGTTATTAGCGGTTTTACCGTGCGTTTTAGTGAGGGGTATGCGGCAGGTCAGATCAGGGCACACGTGATGATCAGTACCGATCCCAAGAAATCGGCAGAAGTGGTGCGGGCGCTGCGTAATATTACCGACCTCAAATCGCTGTATGCGGTAAATGGTATCTATGACATGATTGCCATAATTAGTGCAGAATCCACCTCGTCATTGGACGAGGTCCTGGATCAAATAGGCGGCACCACTGGTGTTGAAAAGACGGTGTCTTCAATTATTTTGTCGACAAAGATAGAAAAATAACCGGGGCGTAAGTTGATTTGCTATATTCCAGATTCAAACGATTATACCCGCGCTGATCTGATTGACTAATTGCTGAACCACAGGCGATTGGCTCTGAAAATAATCACCGAACTACTCACAGATTTATAGGAAGCTCTATGCCCGCAAGAAGGCTGTCTTTTTTTACTATTGCAAAACGTTATACAAAACTAACACTTTTTTATTCCAGTTTGATATTAGTTGTCAGTCCCTCATGGCTGATAGCTGCTGATAATCAGTCTCGCGAGGAGCTGGTTGTCAATGCAACCCGTGTGAATAAAGATGCTTTTAGTTTGCCCGCAGCCATTGGCGTGGTGAATAAAGAGCAGGTGCAATTGGCGCAGCAGCAATTAGGTCTGGACGAATCACTCTCTCGTATTCCAGGGATATTTTTACAAAACCGTTATAACTTTGCGCAGGATCTGCGCGTTGCAATCCGTGGTTCCGGAGCGCGTGGTAGCTTTGGTGTGCGCGGTGTCAGGATCCTGGTCGATGGAATTCCTAATACATTACCGGATGGGCAGGGGCAGTTCGATAGTGTTGATCTTGGGTCGGTAGGGCAAATTGAAGTGCTTCGCGGAGCGAGTTCCTCGCTTTACGGCAATGCTTCCGGGGGCGTTATCAATATTACTAGCGAAGAGGCTCCCGCAAAGCCTTTTCTGGAAGCGCGCACAGCTTTTGGAGAGTACGGTTATGCTAAGTCGCAGCTCAAAACAGCTGGCAAGTCTGGGCAGCTGGATTATCTGTTAAGTGCCTCCTATTTGGATCTGGACGGGTACAGAGATCAAAGCCATGCCCAGAACAAAAACTTGAATAGTCGCTTTCGTATCCAAATCGATGAAACGTCAGATTTAACAGTGATTGTTAACCTCTTTGATTCCCCGGTTTCCGATGACCCCGGAGGTATAAATGCCTCAGCAGTTAAGGCTGACCCTTCGCAGGCACGTGATCGAAATGTGTTGTTTGACACCGGTGAGACGATTGATCAGCAGAAGTTCGGTGTTAAGTATCGCAAAGCTTTTGGAGAAAATCAGGAGGTGGTCGCACGCGCATACACGTTATCGAGGGATTTTGCCAATAAGCTGCCATTCACGGATGGAGGCATTGTGCAATTCGATCGGAGTTTTATGGGTGGCGGTGTGCAGTATATCAACTCAGCACCGCTAGTGGGTTTAGATAACCGGCTAACGATGGGAGTAGACCTGGATCGTCAGGAGGATGATCGGCGGCGCTTTGACAATAACAATGGCGTGCGAGGCTCCCTGGTATTTGACCAGGTAGAAGAGGTCACGAGTCTGGGGCTGTTTGTACAGAACGAAACCGCGATAACTGATCATTTGGAATTGACCCTGGGTATACGTTTTGACGAAGTAGAGTTTGATGTGGATGACAAGTTTTTCTCCGATGGTGATGACTCTGGTAATACTGATCTGGACTCGTTGAGCGGTAGTCTTGGGCTGCTATGGCAGGTTAATGATCAGTTAAATCTATACGTCAATATAGGCACCTCTTTTGAGACTCCAACAACCACCGAGTTTGCAAATCCGGCCGGTGGTGGTTTCAATCAAAAACTGGATCCCCAAGATGCAGTCAGCTACGAATTAGGCATCAAGGGCGTACTGGAAAATTATCAGTTAAGTTATGATTTGGCACTATTTGCGATAGAACTCGAGGATGAGCTGACACCCTTCGAACTGGCAGAGTCTCCCGGTCGCACATTTTATGAAAATGCGGGGGAGTCAAGTCGTCAGGGTATTGAAATAGCGCTGGCAGCAAGACTGACAGAAAACCTGAAGGTCGCTTTTGCCTACACCTATTCAGATTTTCAATTTGATCGGTTTAACAATGATAACGGCGTACGTTATAACGGCAACCGGATTCCGGGAATACCTGAGCACCTGGTTCATGGTTCGTTATCCTATTATCATCACCGGGGAATATTCGTAGCAGCAGAACTGACCTATGTAGATGGTTTTTACGCGGACAACGCGAATGCCGTTAAAACGGATGCCTATACGCTGGCAAACCTGCGTTTGGGTTGGAAGTTAATATTGGGCAGGGCAGAGCTGACGCCCTTTGTCGGTGTAAATAATCTTGGTGATGAAGACTATGCGTCCAATATTCGCATTAATGCGTTTGGTGGTAGATATTTCGAGCCTGCGCCAGAACAGAATTTCTACGCGGGGTTAACGGTAAAAATTGATTATTAAGACGCGACGAAAAGGCAAAATATTTTTTTGCTAAAGGCCTTAATCCCTGAACTGCAGCATTTTTTGCTGACTAAAAAAGAAGCGCC
>CBDUGR010000263.1:0-4376 GCA_965366515.1 uncultured Gammaproteobacteria bacterium
CAGCCCAAAAGCGACTGGTTTAAAGCGCTACCAGCGCGATTCAGAAGCTACTTTTCTCATTCCTTTATGATACTGGCAAAGCGCGGCAATTGATTTAAAGCGGGCAGGGAGCGCTGTTTATAGCATGAGGTCCATTACGGAAAAAGAATACCAGCAATGGAGAGCTAAGGCCAAGCTGCTGACCGCCGATGGTCATGGAGACAAAGTGCTGCAGTTGGATTCGGGCAAGATCTTAAAACTATTCAGGCGAAAAAGAATTATTTCATCTGCGCTCTACTGCCCCTATACCAAAAGGTTTGCGGCAAATGCAGCACTGCTGGTAAATAATGGCATTCATACAATATCCGACGTTGAGCCTTTGGAGATCCCAAGTATTGATCGAACGGCCGTCTGTTACTCACCCTTGCCCGGTCAATCGTTAAGGGACATACAGGAATCCGCAGGGGCATTTTCCACGGAGCTTATCAGTCAGTTCGGACAGTTTGTTGCGCGTTTGCACCATAAAGGGATATATTTTCGTTCAATGCATCTTGGTAACGTAGTGCTCACACCACAGGGTGAGTTAGGGCTGATCGATATTGCAGACCTTCGCTTTTATGGCAAGCCGCTATCTATGATGTTAAGACTGCGCAATTTCAAGCATACCTGTCGCTATCCGCAGGATCGGCTGGCTATGTATGGTGAGACATACGGTGAAAAGGAGTTTCAAATCTATTGGCAAGCTTATAAGTCAGAGGCAGATGAGCTTGCGCTCCATAAGCAAAACTGGCTGCTGCGTGGCCTGCAAAAAAAACTCAAGAGTTACACGAACTGACGACGCTCAGGCTGGTCGGGTTAAAGTGGAAGATGCGGCGGCCTATTATGCATTTTCTGATAAAGTGTTATCGCGCGAGACTCAACTTTTTTCCAAAATGCTCGGTTATCAATAAGGCTTTGCTTGAGTGGCTGTCCAGAATAGAGGCGAATAAAGCGCAATATATCCCGGCCGGTTAGGCCGATATCCAGTGCGGAAAAATAGAGACTGCCCAGATCCTTTATTATCCACCTTGCGGGCACCTTGGATCTTATTTGAGAGCGGTGCAGATCAATCAGGTGCAGCCTGAGATTGGCGTAATCAAGGTTTTCCCTTCCTGGCTTAAGGTCGAGCAAAAAATGACAAATATAATAGTCACGATGGTTCAAACCACTTTGATGAAGTGAGCGGGAAACTAGTGCAACCTTTCTAATCAAAGCTGATTTTAGTCGAAAGTCTGGAGGAGATTTCTGCCAGTCTTTGCAGAAATCCTCCAGACTTTCCGTGTTCTCCAGCGATTCTGTGATTAGGAAAGACTGTCTGCGCGCTGGGTTATTACCGCAGACACCGTAACCAGCAATAGTCATGGTGTCGATACCCAGCTTGGTTAGATGTTGAATAGCTTTCCATTCTGTACTGGCATCTAAAATGGGCAGGCGCCCGGCTAGATAGTTTTTTACGATCTCTCGCCAGCCAACACCCGTGTGAATCTTTGCGAAATAAGGCTTTTCGTTATTTATGAAGCGAAGTGTGCGGCGCGACGGCATATCTCGAAAAAGTTCGCCTTCCAGCTTCATGGCGTGACCAAAAGGATCATTTTGCGGCCAATTTTGCGAGAGATGATCGTTCAAATAGAAATATTTCATACTTTACTCCAGTTATGGGCAAAGCGTTCCTGATCTTTCTTAAGAGCTTTTTGGTAACGGGTTTTCGAGTGGTGAAGAGTCATCGCATCCAGATCCAGAACAAAAATTTTTCCTCCCTGAATAAAAAAATTTGTAGCCTTAAAATCTCCATGACTGACCAGACTTTTGCTCATCTTTTCAAATAGCGATTGGAAAAGGTTCTGCCCTTGCTGTTTTGTTAGCCCGTTTTTAATGAGTTGGTCGAGATGAGCGCCTTGCTCAGGCTCAAGGTAATTGCAGACCAGGTAGGATTTCTTTCGTAGTGGGCCGAAGCGCTTTTCCAGCAGCGCGACGGCTTCGGGGGTGTCGATATCCAGTAACTTTAAACTATAGGCGGAGCGCCATGATCTCCAGGCGCGTGACGTTTGAAACAGACGCTTCAAGCCATGCCAATAGTTTTTTACATTGTAGCGTTTAATCACATAGTATTTTGAACCGATGGTTACCCTAGCGACCGTGGCGCTATTGCCTGCTTTGAGTATTACTCCAGCATCTATGGCCGGATCGGGATTATCCAGGAACTGTTTCATTTCCAAGTCGTAGTGATTTCGGCAACAGACCCTATATTCACTCCAGTTACGCAGGCTGATGTGCTCGCTTGAAGATTTGAATATTTTACGTCGATAGCGGTTCATTCTCTTGTTGCGCGCTAATACTGCTGATCGGTATACCTGAGGGTAGTCGATGGAGGTTGTCTTGCGCAGTTCCAGATAGCGGGCAAAACAGTTTTCAGTCAGTTCATCCAGGTGTGGATAAAGCTGGGCGATGAATAGCCCAAGGTTCGATATAGCGGTTTTATCCTCTATCCCAGAGTGGGAATGGGTATTTGTAATGACGCTGGCACAATCCAGCGTATAAACGGACTCATTTTGCAGAACAAAATTATCCAGATGTATGTCGTGTTGGTAAATACCCGCATTATGCATGCGCGCGATGATCGCGAATACCACTTCCAGCAACTCTTTCCTTTGTGTATCGCTGGCTTGATGGAATAGCTCGGATAGATTTGTGGCCTGTTCCAGAAATTGGAAACTGATATTGCTGATACCTGAATTGAAATTGACTGAATGATCTACAATGTCGGGAGTCAGTATGCCAGCTGAGGTTAATGCTCTGCTGCCCTCTAGTTCCAAATCAAGTTCTCTTTTGGCGTATGCACCATAGCCCATTAATTTGATGATAACTTTTTCACCTGCAGCATCAGCAAGTAACACCAGTCGTTTACCCGGCAACACGCGAAGAATTTTTTCACAGCCCAACGGTGATGGGTCTAGGTCAGTAAGCGCAAAGGGTGCTTGCAGGTCAAACCCGGCCGCTAGAGCCTCTTTCGAGCTATAATTTTTCAGGAATTCCTGTCCGGCCATGGGTAACCTTAGTGTCAACCTGTGTGAATCACGTTTTACCGCACTGTTTTTTGCAGAGAGTTTCAATGATATCGGTTGCGGCCTCCGGCATGCTGTATAGGTCAGCATCTTTTGCAAATGTTAGAGCATTATTTTGCCAGCGGCTAATTAGCTGGCGATTCATCATGCGCTGCACCTGCTGATCCATTGTTTTCTGATTAAATGGATTTGGGATGAGCAATCCAGCATCTGCTTGTTGAATATAGTCTGCGTAACCGCAGTTATCCGTAACTAACACAGGCAGCCCCGAAACCAGTGCTTCCAGTAAAACGGTACCAGTATTTTCATTGTAAGCAGGGTGTACCAGTATATCCGCACCCAGTAAAAATTCGGGAATGTCATCACGGCCCTGGAAAAAGTGTATATTGCTTTGAATGCTGAGTTGCCGTGCCATTTTTAAAAAAGACCGAGGGTTATCCTGGCCTACGATAAAGAGTTTGGTTTTGTTTCTCAAATGGGCTGGTAATGCGCTAAGTGCTCGCAGGGAACGATCAACCCCCTTGGTTTTAAAGCCAGAACCAACCATCAACCAGAGCCAATCATCTTCTGCGATGTCATACTTCATACGAAACGCTTTGCGCTGTTGTGGCGCGTTGTCCGGGGCCACTCGATCCCGCGCTACGCCGGGTGGCAGGAGATGAAAGCGCTCCGGCTCGGTATTGTAGAGATGCTGATAGATTGCAAGCTGTGGTTTGGAAATCATCAGTATGTGGGTTTTCTCGCCCTCGGCAAATATCGCATTTTCGTAAGCGAAAAAATGCTTGAATCGCTGGCTGTATCGATAATAGGAGCTTCTTTGTTCCTTTGCCTTGGCAAGAAAGCAACCGTCGGCGGCGTAGTAGCAGTCGAGGCCGGGAATTTTATTAAATCCAATCAGATAATCGATCGGGTGGTTGCGAATATGGTGCGTTAAAAACTTAACGAAGGAACGATTTTTTGCCGGGCTGCTTATGCCTTTTTGTGGCACTTTAATAATTTGAAAGTGTTCGGGCTTGGCGCCTTCCCATTGTGAGCAGTAAACGCGAATGCTATGCCCTCTTGTGTGGCACTCATTTGCAATTCTCAAAAAATCCCTTTGCAGCCCGCCAAATGGGAAGTATTTGAATAAACAAAAACCGAGTTGCATTAAACAGGATCCCCATTCAGCAGGGGAGAAAGACGCTCGAGTACGATTTCCGGAGTAATTATCTGCATTAATTGAGATTCTTTATTCGAACAGGGTTCCTGGCAAAACTCACGTGCTTGCAAATGGGTTTGGTTGGCGCCATAGGTGCC
>CBDUGR010000264.1:0-4369 GCA_965366515.1 uncultured Gammaproteobacteria bacterium
CAATGAACAGATTGCCATCTTCTGGGAAAGTAAAACGGACACCCTCTTTGCCGTATCCAATTACGACCCGATTGGATGCGCTAACGTCATATCACGAGGCATTCTAGGCTCCCTTGGCGATGACCTAGTCATCGCCTCGCCCCTCTATAAACAACACTTTAGTCTGGTGACTGGCCAGTGCTTAGAGGATGCCCGGTATTGTCTGAAAACCTATCAAGTGAGACGTATCAACGGGCATGTTCAAATTCAGCTGGAAGAGAACATCACTCACTAAAACAGCTTGTGAAACACAACAGCAGTACAGCCCCATAATATTTATCAAAGAGGTCAACAGACATGCCAAATGTCGAGCGTTTTAACTTATTTTCATTTTCAGGAAAAATGAAAATCCTGCACTTTTCCTGGATGGCATTTTTTATTACCTTTCTGGTCTGGTTTAACCATGCCCCCTTGATGCAAGCGATCGCCAACAGCCTGGGGCTGACTAAATCGGAAATCAAAACACTGCTGATACTCAACGTCGCGCTGACCATCCCCGCGCGTATTGTCATTGGGATGCTGACAGATAAATTTGGGCCGCGATTGGTTTATTCAGGATTGCTGGCAGTCTGTTCCATACCCTGCTTCACATTTGCGCTGGCAGACTCCTACCAGCAATTGGCGATTTCACGCTTTTTATTAGGCTTTATCGGGGCCGGGTTCGTTATCGGCATTCGAATGGTCAGCGAGTGGTTCCCACACCATGAACTCGGCATTGCAGAAGGCGTTTACGGCGGCTGGGGGAACTTCGGTTCGGCCGCTGCCGCGATGAGCTTACCCGCTATAGCTCTGCTATTTGGCGGTGAAAATGGCTGGCGTTACTCAGTGGGGCTTACTGGATTAATTTCTCTTGTTTTTTCTTTCATTTACTATCAAAACGTATCTGACACACCGAAAGGATCGACCTATTTTAAACCTAAAAACCTGGGTGCGTTGGAGGTCAGTAGCAAAGGCGACCTGTGGCTGCTGCTGTTGATGAAAATCCCCATGTACGCGGCCCTCGCTTTACTCACATGGAAGCTATCGCCCGCTGGAGTTTCGATGATTTCAAACACCACAGCGATCATTATTTATGGATTTTTGGTGGCACTTTATCTGTATGACTCATTCCATGTTTACCAGGTCAACATGAAATTGTTAGTGAACCCCGTGCCGGAGTTACATCGCTATAAATTCAAGCAGGTCGCGGTGCTTAATATACTTTATTTTGCAACCTTCGGTTCGGAATTAGCGGTAATCTCAATGTTGCCTCTGTTCTTCGCCGAGGTATTCGATCTCAACATGGTTTATGCGGGACTTTTGGCTTCCGCCTACGCCTTTATGAACCTGGTTTCCCGACCAGGTGGCGGCTGGCTCAGCGATCGCTACGGACGCAAACCCACTTTGCTCGTCCTCACCGCAGGATTAGCCCTGGGTTATTTTACTATGGGTATTATCGACAGTACCTGGCCTATAGCGATGGCCGTACTCGCTGCCATGGCTTGTTCTTTCTTCGTGCAATCGGGAGAAGGTGCTGTATTTGCAGTAGTACCATTAATCAAACGCCGTCTCACCGGGCAAATTGCCGGCATGACGGGTGCCTACGGTAACGTTGGCGCAGTGGTTTATCTCACCGTCTTATCTGTCGTTGAATATCAAACTTTCTTTTATTTTATTGCAGGTACCGCCATTATTGGCTTTGTAACGTTACTTTTCATGGAAGAACCGCGCGGTCAAATGGCTGAAATCCGAGATGATGGCACCGTGGAACTTATTGATGTAGCCTAACCCTCCACCCTGACGAATAGTGACTCAATCAAGGAATTTAAATATTTGGCGATGATCGATATTGGCGCCAGCAGCCGCGAGTTAAACATCGAATTTGGCGGCTACTCCACTGCTGGCATCAAACCAAAAAATCAAGATGCCTTCGCCGCGCATCAACCCAAGTCTTACGACCGAATCCACAAGGGTGTTGCGGTTACGATCGCAGACGGACTCAGTTGTAGCGAGCATAGCGCCGAGGCCAGTCAGATGTGCGTCACCCATTTTATCGAGGATTACTATAGTACTCCGGACAGCTGGTCGGTTGGAAACTCTGTATCACGAGTACTGAATGCTCTTAATACCTGGTTAGTACATCACGGGTCAAACACCCATAACGGCACCAATAGTTTCGCAACCACTTTTAGTACCGCCATTTTTAAATCCACATCAGCACACCTTTTTCATGTCGGTGACAGCCGTATTTACCGCTGCCGCAACCACGTATTGGAACAACTGACACAGGATCACTCGCTAGCAAGGGAGGGTAGCAGCCCTATTTTAACCAACGCGATCGGCACCAGCTTGAATTTACAGGTAGATTACTTATGTGAGGATATCCAGGAGAACGACCTATTTCTACTCAGCACGGACGGCGTCCACGATTTTTTAAGCCACAAAGAACTTACTCAATTGCTGCTACAGCCCAATAGGTCGCTTGAAGCTCAAGCTCAACAAATCATCAATCACGCGTTAAACCATGGCAGTAACGACAATCTGAGTTGCCTTCTTGCCAGGGTTATAACAATTCCCGTAGCAGATATAAATGAAACACACCGGCAACTCTCACAATACGCTATCCCCCCGGCACTCGAACCAGATATGTCGATTGATGGCTATCGCGTCATCGAAGTACTTTGCCGGAGTACCCGCAGCCATCTATATCGTGTAAAACATGACAACGAAGAAATCGAAAAAGTACTGAAGGCGCCCTCCGAAAATTACGCCGACGACCCACAATATCTTGAAGCTTTTATCCGTGAACAGTGGGTCGGAAAACGTATCAAACACCCCAACGTCATGGCTGAATACTCCCGACCGGAAGAAACAAGGTTTCTTTATAATCTCAGTGAATATATCGAAGGCCGGGATCTACGCCAATGGATGTATGACAACCCTTCTCCTCCTGTTGAACAGGTTCGTATCATCATAGAGCAGATTGCCACCGCATTAAGAGCGTTTCAGCGGATGAGCATGATCCACCGCGACCTGAAGCCCGAAAACATAATGATAACCAGCGAAGACCAGATTAAACTCATTGATTTCGGCACCGTTCAAGTCAGCGGACTACAGGAAATAATTTCGCCATTAAACGAGGAATGTCCGGTAGGGTCGGTTAACTATATTGCTCCGGAATATTTAATGCATGAGCAGGGCCTGTTTCGTTCCGACATTTTTTCGCTCGGCGTCATCACTTACGAGATGCTATGTGGCAAGTTACCTTATAAACAATCGGCTTATAAAAACAGTATTCCAAAACACTATAGTCAATGGCGCTATATTCGCGTTTCAGAATACAGAAAAGATATTCCGGTCTGGGTCGACGCAGCTCTCAAAAAAGCAACCGCTCCCTCACCGAAGAATCGCTACGCAGCGCTTTCGGAATTTATACAGGATATGAGAGTACCCAATCAAACAGAAGCACGTAAACTGGAAAGTTCACCGTTAATCGAACGAAACACTACTCGGTTCTGGCAGCTTTTGTGCCTAATCCTTTGTATACTTTTAGTCTTGAGCAACATCCCATAGAGCATTGATGCATCAACAGTTATCTGGACACGTAGTAACGCAGCCCGTTTAAATCTTTCATAATCCATTGGCAAAAAATAGTCATTGGTTGAATTCTCAGCCGGGCTTTGTCAACTTAGTCGCCCTGAATCAAAGTGAATTTCGGGGCCGTCTGTCTAAGCAGCAATACTCAAATTTTGGGCACACGTAAGCTCTGACCACTCGTCAAAAGCCCGCTCCCTAAATGACCGATAGTGCCGGGCCTTCAGTAAATGTCTTTGCTGCCGAAAATGATTGTTGATAACGCCATGGCACGAGAGAAATCGCTGAACTTGACCAATTGATTTGAATTGTCGTATTTGTCTTTGCTGTTGCCGGGTCTTCTGGTGTGATATCTCGGCAATGTTGTTGTGATAGCGGATCGTATCGTGCGGAATCTCACAACCCATTTCTCTCAAGGCAGCGGGATAACTTTTCAATTTATCCGTGTACCTGGCGGATTCGTAATCTGCCCATAGAATCAACACATTAGAAATTTGCCAACCCATTACCTCTCGACTACTCTTTTCTGCCATGAAGGAAACGGCAACACTCTTCTTCCACCTACTCACCACCATTGCCCGGCTGCTAGGCCCGGGTGGTGCGAGAGTTCTTGTTGCTGAAAATCTACTCTTGAAACATCATTAGATTTTAATTGATTGTAAATATCACTTTTATCTTTGTCTTCGATAAAATTTTTCAGATCCCATTGCCAACCATAGTTTACAAGAAAGTTAACCTTTACTCCGCCTTTTCCTAG
>CBDUGR010000265.1:0-4362 GCA_965366515.1 uncultured Gammaproteobacteria bacterium
AGCTCTTTTGGTTTCACTTGCGCGCTGACATTCGCAATCTGAAAACACCACAGACCCACAATAATTAGACTTAATAATCTCAGTATCGATGTTTTTTGCATTTGGTGACTTCCCATTCCAAAGACTAATGGAGAGCATTATCAAACAGTCCTGCCGCAGTCTCAACCACCCGATCGGGTGGGTGCATTTCGCTCCCAATCGTCTTAAGTTAACATCCATCTAAATGGAGAAGCTATCATGACAGAACTCAACGATAAAATAGTGCTTATCACCGGTGGTGCGATGGGTATTGGCGCCGCAACCGCAAAATTGTTGTCAGAGGCTGGCGCCACCGTCATTGTTACGGATATTAATGCCGAAGAGGGTCAACGCGTTGCTGACGCCATTACAGACAACAATGCTACAGCTCAATTCAAACTGCTGGATACAACCTCGGAAGAGCAATGGAGCACATTGATTGATGAATGTATCAGCGAATATGGCGGACTCGATGTACTGATAAACAATGCTGGCATCTTCCGCGCAAAACCTATCGAGAGCACCAGCCTTGCCGACTGGCATCAGGTGATGGATACCAACGTCGATAGCGTCTTTCTGGGTTTAAAGCATGGCGTTCGCGCCATTAAGCAGCGCGCTCAGGAAAAGCAAGCGGGCTATGGTGGCTCCATTGTTAACGTCGCTTCAATATCAGCGCAATCAGGAACACCCTGTGCGCTGGCCTATACGGCGAGCAAAGCCGCCGTCACCCATATGACAAAATCTGCTGCTATGGAGTTCTGTGCCCTGGGATATAATATTCGCGTTAACGCTGTTCTGCCCGGTATGGTTCAAACACCGATGCTCGATAACCTGATTAAAGAGATGGCCGAACTCGGTGCCTTTGGCACCCAAGATCCTGAGCAACTGGAGCAAGTCGCCGCTTCTATGCACCCGATTGGCCGCTTTGCTGAACCTCTGGAAATTGCCAGAGGGATTCTGTTTCTGGCGTCCGATGATTCCAGTTATATGACCGGTTCCGAGCTGATCATTGACGGAGGTTATATCGCACGGTGAGCCATGCCGTAGCTGACATTTAAAGTTCACTCAGGCGATATTTTCTATCGCTCAATCCAGTCAAAACCACCTTCTGAATTTAATGCGAGGTAAAAATCGACCAGTTTTACCCCGCTCCACCCTTTATCCCGCTGGTTGCTTACGCAATAATAGCCCCACCATTTTCATGCAGTAACCCTATACTGAAAAAGGAGCGAAGAGATTGAACTTTTACCTGTTTGCCGCCGCCTGCCTGATTTTAATTGTCGGTCTTATCCATTCCATTCTAGGTGAAACCCTGATATTCAGCCGTATGCGCAATAACGGTTTTATCCCAACCGCAGGTGATCCGGTACTAAAGGAAAGACATGTTAGAATTCTTTGGGCTAGCTGGCATTTGGTAACCCTTTTTGCCTGGGGGCTTGCCTTTCTAGTATTCAAACTTTCTATCGCAACCAGCGATCAAAATTGGTTTCTTGATGTCGAACGAGTCATCCTATTCGCCATGCTGGCAGGTTCAGCGCTGGTGTTGATAGGAACCCGGGGCAGACACCCTGGTTGGCTGGGCATGCTGGTCATCGCCATCCTGATCGCTCTTGCCTGATGCCATACCTTTCCATCGCAATTAACCGATGGTCATAACATCATAAAAAAGGAGATAAAATTGCTGCCATCACTGGAAGAGATTCAAGCTGCTGCTCAGATTGTTTGTAGGGAAATGCCGCCAACCCCCCAGTACCGATGGCCACTACTCTGCCAGGAATTGGGTACAGAAGTCTGGGTTAAGCATGAAAACCATACGCCTGTAGGGGCATTTAAAATCCGTGGCGGACTGGTTTATTTTGATGCTTTGGTGAAGTCCGGCAACCTTCCGGCAGGCGTTATAAGTGCCACTCGCGGTAACCACGGCCAATCGATCGGTTTTGCTGCGCAAAGATATGGTATCCCCGCTACGATTGTTGTCCCTCACGGGAACAGTCAGGAAAAAAATGCCGCTATGCGCGCTTTCGGTGTTTCGTTGATTGAACATGGTGAAGACTTTCAGGAGGCCAGAGAATATGCTCAACAACTGGCGGATGAACAATCGTTACTGATGATTCCCTCCTTTCACCCACAACTCATACAGGGTGTCGCCACCTATAGCCTTGAATTGTTTAACGCGGTGAAGGATCTCGATACTGTATACGTTCCAATAGGCTTGGGCTCAGGCATCTGCGGAATGATCGCCGTACGCAATGCTCTCGGATTAAACACCAAAATCGTTGGCGTGGTATCCTCGCACGCTACAGCTTATGCAGAATCATTTAAGAGCAAACAGCTGATAGAGTCACCGGTCACGACTCAAATAGCTGACGGCATGGCCTGTCGCACTCCCGAACCCAAAGCTTTGGATATTATTTGGCAATACATGGATCATATTGTAGATGTAACCGACGAAGAGATCGCAGTAGCGATGGGGTTGTTGTTTGAATGTACCCACAACACAAGCGAAGGCGCCGGAGCGGCAGCTTTCGCGGCGGCACTTAAGGAGCGCGATCATTTGAAGGGACAAAAAATCGCTGTCGTTATGTCGGGAGGCAATATTGACCGCCAGGTATTTGCGGAAATCCTCCAGAAAAACTGCGGTTAAACTACATGACTAGGGGCTGAGGGCTAAAGGGCAATGGGCGAAGTGCATACGACTTCGCCCATCTTTTAAACCATTAGTCCTCCAGCATATAGGTCGGTTTTTTCCATATCCCTCGTTCAAACATACGCTCGGTAGCTGCTCGAACAACCTCATCATTTTCCGCATGCCGCAGCGGTGGACACTCCAGGCACCGGTTCTTCTCATACATGGGTTGATCGTAAATAATACGATACTGTTCAGTACGCAAATCTCGCAACCAGTTACCCCAAAGCGACCGAGCACGATACTGCCTTAGGGCTTCTATATCGATAATCCCCCCAGCGTATGATGCCGTACCCCCAGAGTGGTGTTTGGATATAACACGCCCCTGATAGTCTACAATCATCGATTCTCCGCCAGTGACATCAATGGGATGCGGTGACTGAGGTGTCGTATAATAACCAGCGGGGTTGGGCGCAACAACATACATAGTATTATCCAGTGCGCGCGCCCTGTTCTGCACATCCCATAGGCCATTGCCTACGTAAGGTTCCGGGTAGCTCGGGCGATACATAATCTCAGCGCCGTTCATAGCCAAACCACGGGCTGTTTCCGGATAACTTCCTTCCATACAGACGATGGTACCGATACGTCCTATTTCGGTATCAACGACCGGAAAAAAGGCATCCAGTCCATCGCCGTAGAGTTCAATCCAGCGGTCCCAAACATCATGCGGCACAGTCGAATGCTCTCGCGCAAACACCTGCATTTTATAATGTGTATGAATCACTTCGCCATCTGGGCTGATCACAAACGCACAATTAAAGAAACGCTCCGGAAACTCGGGATGTTTCGCCTTAGCCTGCGCGATGACATAGACGTCCAGCTGTTTTGCAAGTTGGCCTAGCGCATCGGTTTCAGTCCCAGGAATATCAATGGCGGTCCGATTCACATAATCCACATGATCCCAGTCAAATATTTCATCGGTAAAGCCCTGCAGCGCCCCCTCCGGCAAGGTAATCAAACGCACCGGCAAGTCAATGCTGGTTAGCCAGCAAGCGGCATGTGCCAACTCAGAGATGTGATCAATGTTGATCTGAATATCTTCACGCTTTTGCGCACCGCGCATCATGGTTTGCAGCGCGAGTGCCATATACTGTTCGATGGGTTTTTGCTTTGACATTGGATTGCCTCAATAAAATTGATCTGACCATCCAATTAAGCGATGAAACAAGGTTTCTAACAATGGAATTTAAGAAGCAAATAGGCTAAATCGGAAAATAATGACATTTACGATGACCCTCCCCCGCTACGGCATACGATAAACCTGGGTTAATCAGTTAGACACAGATTTACCCAGGATAACGCTTAAGAGTTTAGATACTGCCTTATATATCTCGCCGTTCGTATTGCGAGTGCTTCAATCGTTAAGGAAGGCGCTTCTCCGCCACCGCTGCTGGGAAATACACTGGCATCGACGATAAACAGGTTTTTCCAGCGATGGCTTTGACAGTGCGCATTCACGACCGATGCTTCAGGATCGTTACCCATTCTTGCCGTACCGAACACATGAGTGGAATTAAAAAAATCGTAACTGCCGTATTCCTCGAAGATTTCCGTCACACCCGCTGCATTCAAAACTTCACGACACTTGCTTGCCATAAACTCTAGCCTGCTAATTTCGCCCTCATTGAGGAAGCTGCTGATTTTTGCGACCGCCC
>CBDUGR010000266.1:0-4360 GCA_965366515.1 uncultured Gammaproteobacteria bacterium
CGTGACGGCATAAATACTGGACCGAATCGCACCCGTTTAAGTCTATTAACTTTAGCTCCGACAGATTCCCACAATCTGCGCACTTCTCGATTTCGACCCTCCATCAGGCAGACATAATACCAGCGGTTCGCGCCTTCCCCTCGACCCTCTACAATATCAGTAAATGCCGCGTTACCGTCTTCCAGCTCAACGCCATTGCGCAATTGCTGCTTCATCTCTTCGGTGACATTACCCAGGACACGTACCAGGTATTCACGATCAATTTTATAGGAAGGGTGCATGAGTCGATTTGCCAGTTCACCGTCCGTCGTAAAGATTAGCAGCCCGGTAGTATTAACATCCAGCCGCCCCACGATTATCCAGCGCCCCTCATTGAGTTTAGGCAAATGATCGAATACCGTTCTACGCCCCTCAGGATCACGGCTGGTGCAAAATTCACCCTCCGGCTTGTTATAGATCAAAACTTGTACGGTTCTTTCCTCGGCCCGTGTCAATTTCACAGGACGACCATCCACCCTAATCTCTGCCTGCTCCAACACGCGGTCACCCAATTTAGCAACCTGACCGCCAACGCTAACCCGGCCACTTGCTATCCAGGACTCGACTTCTCGCCTCGAACCCAGGCCTGCTCGTGCCAGCACTTTCTGTAATTTCTCTCCATCGGTCATTTTTTAACTCGCGAAAACGGGATGCACTGCCCCCCTGAAATATCAACGAACTCAAGGGATCAGCGTCCATATTAATTAAGCTGCGCAGGCTATCATTTTATGCTGTAACGGTTATTCAATACAGCAAACCCACGAATTTAGCGGTCTTCTTTTTCCGTATCTAACTCTGCAGCCAAAGGCTCATCTTGAACCTCATCAAAAGACTCTTCACTTTCAGGCTCAACCTCATTACTTTTCGTATCAACAGCCTCAAAATTTAGCTCGGCATTTATTTTATCGAGATCACGAATTTCCGCCAGCGGAGGTAATTCTGACAAACTCTTTAGGTTGAAGTAATCCAGGAATATCCGGGTGGTCGCATACATGGCCGGCCTGCCAGGCACATCTCTGTGACCCACGACCCTTACCCACTCACGTTCCAACAAAGTCCTTATAATATTTGAACTGACACTGACACCCCGAACCTCCTCAATCTCGCCTCGGGTCACTGGCTGACGATATGCAATCAACGCAAGCGTTTCGAGTAATGCTCTAGAATAACGGGCCGGCTTTTCTTCCCATAATCGACCAATCCAAGGCGCAAGATCCTGACACACTTGAAAACGCCAACCACTGGCAACCTCTTTGAGCTCAAATCCTCTGCCCTGATACTCTTCCACCATGCCTTTAAGAGCAGTGCGAATATCTGCATTCTGTGGTCGTTCACTATCTGCAAAAAGTAACGCCAGCCTTTCAATTGGCAAAGGTTCGCCTGCGGCCAGCAATGCACCCTCCAGAATTCTTTTTAGTTGCCCCAGGTCATCCATTAAGGTTGTTATCTCTTGTTTGCTTCAACTTACCGTGCCTTGATATGTATGGGCCCAAATATTTCGTTCTGGACAATATCAATCAGCGATTCCTTAATCAACTCCATCATTGCCAGAAAAGTGACTACCACCCCCTGCCGGCCTTCCTCTACGGAAAACAAGCTGATAAAGGGTACAAATTGTTTTCCTTGCAAACGCGACAGAATATGTGACATACGCTCCCGTGTAGAGAGTTTTTCCATCTGCACAGAATGACTCTCGAACATATCCGCGCGCTTCAGAACCTTCGCGAAGGCTAATAAAATCTCCTTCAAAGCGACATCCGGCAACGGTTTACTGCTCTCCAGCTTTGGCGCGTCGGCGCTTACTTGATACAGATCCCTGTTAAGACGCGGCAAACTGTCCACGTCCTCTGCGGCCTGCTTATAACGTTCGTATTCCTGTAACCGTCTGATCAACTCAGCTCGAGGATCGCCTTCATCTTCCTCGATATTATCGTGTCGCGGCAACAGCATTCGGGACTTAATCTCTGCCAACATTGCCGCCATCAACAAATACTCAGCGGCGAGTTCGAACTGCATAGCCTTCATTATCTCAATGTACTCCATATACTGGTGCGTAATACGCGATACATTGATATCCAGAATATCCAGGTTCTGACGTTTTATCAGATAAAGCAATAAATCCAGCGGCCCCTCGAAAGCTTCAAGAATAATCTCAAGGGCATCAGGAGGTATATACAAATCCTGAGGAATTTGGGTGACTGGTTGACCCTCAACGATCGCAAAAGGCATTTCCTGTTGCGACGGTTGAAGTACAATAGCAGCACCCACCACATCTTCCGGCGGCAAATCGGCACTTCGGTCAGTTCCTGACAACTCTATCGAGTCATTCATCAATTTCGCCTAGCGATATCCCAAACCCATCGCGTCACGCACCAGTTCCAACGTTTGCTTAGCCTCATCGCGCGCCGCCTCACACCCCTCAGCCAAAATACCCCGCACCATATCGGGGTTATCCTCATATTCTTTGGCACGTACCCGAATGGGCTCCAGCTCAGCAATAATGGCATCTATGACCGGCTTCTTGCACTCAATACAACCAATGCCGGCACTTCGGCAACCTTCCTGTACCCAGTCCTTTGTGGACTGATCTGAATAGACTTCATGTAACTGCCAAACCGGACATTTGTCGGGGTCGCCCGGATCTGAGAGCCGCACTCTTGCGGGATCCGTCTGCATGGTGCGTACCTTTTGATCAACCAAATCCGGCTCTTCTCTTAGCGCAATGGTATTACCATAGGATTTCGACATTTTCTGACCATCGAGACCCGGCATTTTCGACTCAGGTGTTAAAAGCGCCTTAGGCTCAGGCAGTATCACCTTGCCACCACCTTCGATATAACCCATCAAACGCTCGCGATCGCTAATAGAAATGCTCTGCTGATCATTCACCAACGCACATGCCCGCTCAAACGCCTCCAGATCACCCTGTTCCTGAAAAAGCGTTTTCAGCTGCGTATAGGCCTTTGAGGCCTTCTTACCCATTTTCTTTATAGCGGCTTCCGCCTGTTCCTCAAATCCCAGATCTCGCCCATAGATATGATTAAAACGACGCGCTATCTCTCGACACATCTCCACGTGTGGCACTTGATCTGCACCGACCGGCACCGCCCCAGCTCGGTAAACCAGAATGTCAGCTGCCTGTAACAGCGGATACCCCAGAAACCCATAGGTCGCCAAATCCTTATCTTTTATCTTGTCCTGCTGTTCTTTATAGGTGGGCACTCTTTCCAGCCAGCTCAAGGGCGTTATCATGGATAACAGCAGGTGCAGCTCCGCATGCTCGGGCACGCGTGACTGAAGGAAGATTGTTGCGGATCCCGGATTTATTCCGGCAGCCAGCCAGTCCACCAGCATATCCCAGACATTCTGCTCGATCATGTGCGGATCATCGTAATGAGTAGTCAATGCGTGCCAATCGACAATTGCAAAAAAGCACTCACACTCATGCTGCAGTTTAATCCAATTTTTTAAAACGCCATGATAATGACCCAGATGTAACTTCCCAGTGGGCCGCATACCGGAAAGAACCCGGCGGTCAGTATTAATTACGGACAAGCTTGTCTCCTAGAGTTTCAGGGTAGATTGTTGTTGGAATCTTATTCGAGAATCGTATTATAACGATGTTTGGTTGTTTTATTCAAAGTGAGATGGATCGCCCACACCAGCGCGCACAAGCACCGGCACCTCATCGGTGAGATCAACAACCGTAGTTTCTTCCATCCCGCAGTAACCACCGTCAATTACAAGATCCACCGAATGCTGTAGCGTCTCTCTAATATCATAAGGTTCAGTCAGCGGGTACTCTTCACGGGGCAGAATCAGAGAGGTACTAATTAACGGTTCACCCAGCTCATCCAATAATGCCAACGTAATCGAATCATTGGGAATTCGCAGACCAATGGTGCGACGCTTCGGATGCAACAGGCGACGCGGCACTTCACCGGTAGCCCGCAAAATAAAGGTATAAGCTCCAGGCGTATGAGCCTTGAGCAATCGGTAGGTACTGTTATCTAGCTTTGCATAGGTCGACACGTCGGACAGATCACGACAGACCAGTGTAAAATTATGTTTATCATCCAATTGGCGAATGCGACGAATTCTATCCACAGCAGACTTGTCGCCAAGGTGACAACCTAACGCATAGGCACAGTCGGTGGGATACACAACGACCCCTCCGCTTTTGATAATCTCCACGGCCTGTTTAATTAAGCGATTTTGCGGGTTATCCGGATGTATGGAAAATAGCTGACTCATTCGTATCCATTAATCTTTTTCAGGCTGGCAATCTAACGATTCCCGCTGGATCTGGCAAGATATAAAT
>CBDUGR010000267.1:0-4281 GCA_965366515.1 uncultured Gammaproteobacteria bacterium
GGTGTACCCCTAATGGTCAGAATGACGATCGGCAGCACGAGAAGCGCAACACTGAGAGCCAGATTTTCCAGCGCCAGCCGCCAGCCACCGGTATGCAACCACCAAGCTATCAGAGCCGGAATGGCAATACCTCCCAGTGAAGTACCTATGGATGAAATCCCCAGGGCCCGTCCCCGACTCGTAGTAAACCAGCGGGACACTACTGTTTGGCTGGCAACAGCGCCCGCAAATGAATTGGCTATAGCCATGGTCAATCCAAATATGATGACAAACTGTACAATACTGGCAGAGTTACCTAGCATCCAGATGCCTCCAGCGAAAAGCGCTGTCCCAGCTGCCATAAGCCAGCGAATGGAATAGCGGTCTAGTATAATGCCCGCAATTGGCAGCAGGATCATTCCTGCAAACGTACCTGCAGTAAGGCTATACATGACCTGCTCCATCGTCACGCCAAACTCCTCTCGCACAAAGGGCAGGATCAGGCTCACCGAATAGGTAAAAAAGCCGAGCACAAACATCTGTGCAACCAAACTGCCGCCAACTACATACCAACCAAAAAACATAATCATTTCCCGTTAAATGAATTATTTAATCGTGTGCTTTATTAGAATTAAGGCCACGCCTTCTAATCCAGCCACTGACAAAGCGCCGGAACAAGAAAGCTACTTTTCCTGTTTGTCTGTCATCAGCAGAGCGCATCTGAACCACGTCGATCGACGAAACGCCTTATAGGATAAACAAAGCTTCCGTCCACATCGGCAATTCTGGTAATACCCATCAGGGCCATGTTTCGTTCCAGCTCGTCTTTTAATATCTGCATCGCCCGCTCTATGCCTGATTGCCCACAAGCTGCCAGGCCATAAATATAAGGCCTACCAATCATGCAGGCCGTTGCACCTAAAGCGAGGGCCTTCAGCACATCGATTGAAGGCGGGGTAAGTCTGGGAAGATCTTTGCTGGACTAAATTAATAGCCCGGAAGATATTTTCGGAAATAGCCATAAAATTCCCTATAGATCACCTTGAATAGATCATCTATCTGGTTACCTGGGTAGGCCCCATTATCCAGCTCTAATGTTACTGCTCTCGGTAACATTATAGAGCCACACAGCTTGGCCGATGATTTCTGATGGGTATCTATATCGGTGACGCTTGTATATATTCATCTATGGATTATCGGCCAGTGGCAATTAACTTGACCACACTCTCGTTGCTTGAGTATTCCCTACCTCGGACCTCGACCATAAAACACATCAGCCGGTATCAGGATATCTCTTACACCCAGCCTATTTGCCACCACCGAGGTTTCCTTTACGCGCTGAAAGGTCCACCATTATGTTCTGAAATTTTTCCCGGTAAGAGTTGGGAATTTCCATTGTTTCAAACGTATCCGCATTTATGCAAACTGTGATTGTTTTTGCATCAACACAGACTTCCCCTTCAACCTCAAATATATACCGCAACCCCAGCGCGCTGCGCCCCAACTTAAAACAAGTTACTTTTATTATTGGACGATCACCAAATTTTAAAGGTCGAATAAAATCGATCTCGGTGTGTTTCATCGGAAAAGCGATACGCTTTTTCTGTATCAAATCGTAAAACTGAACTCCAACATACTCATTCCAAAGGTCTTCAAATGCCTGATGGACATAATTATGAATACGTGGGTAATAGGCGATACCTGCGGGATCAACATCTCCAAATTTAACCAGATTGCGAGTCAAAAAAATCTCTCCTTTCTGGTCTTTATCCGAAATTGTATTTAATAAGGCTGTTGCATAATTCATCGGCTGCTTGCCCTCCAAATTTTCTTGAGGATTTTATCCATTAATCATTGATGGAGCGCCGCTATCGCGGCCTCATAGTTGGGTTCCCTGGTAATCTCCTGAACAAGCTCGGTATACACAACCCGGTTTTGCTCATCAAGCACCACGACCGCTCTTGCGCAAAGCCCTTTTAGCGGCCCATTTGTAATAAGAACACCATATTGCTCAGCAAACTCTTTATCGCGCATCATCGATAGTGCCGTCACATTGTTGACCCCATCCGTTTCACAAAACCGGCCTTGCGCAAAGGGCAGATCTGCCGAAATCACTAATACGCTGACATTATCAGCACCACCTGCGCTACGGTTAAATTCTCTTGCGGATTCAGCACAAACCGGAGTATCAAGACTAGGGACAATATTGAGAAGCTTTCTTTTTCCTTCAAAATTTGCCAATGTAATCTGTTCTAGTTGGTTATTGACCAGATCAAAGTGTGGTGATTGATCACCAACTGCAGGTAATTCACCATTGGTCAAAAATGGATCACCTTTCAAAGTTATCATTGCCATGATACGACTCCTAACCTTGAGCTATTGTTGAAGGGTTCACTACACCTTAAGCTATTGTTGAAGGGTTCACTACACCTTAAGCTATTGTTGAAGGGTTCGCTACGTAATTTTGCGAGGTTCAAATAAGCAGAATATAATTTTTTTCCGGCGCTGCATGAAAAAACCGATAATTCCAAACTACGTTTATAGCTCTCTGTAATTGTGAGCCACCTGTTAATATCAACCTTGAATCTCAATGCACTATTGGACGTAGCCTCCCAGAAATATAATCGCATAGTTCCAACGTTCAACGCGCCAGCTTCGCTGTCGCTTTTGTCGAACCTGGAGGTTCTATTCTTTACCTTATAAACCACACACACCTATATCGCACCCATTTATTGAGCGCTTTATTGGTAGTGCCGGAAGGGAGCTGCTGGACCAGTCATTTTTCTGGAACGATCAAGATCTAATGAGAAAGCTTGTGTGTTATCAGACCTATTACAATCAAAAACACACCTAATAACGTGATCGATAGATCCTCCGTTTCTTCTTACTCCGTGAAAAACTAAACGAAGTGGCTGTGCACACGATAGAAGCTTCTCAGAAATAGTTATTACACGGCCTGAGGACTAAGCTGCCAGATCAGTAATCCCCTGGATTTCAATCATGCAAGCCTAGCTATGGATTGTCAAAAGCCACCATTCCCATCTCTAATAAAATCTAACGATACGTCCTTGGGTTACATTAGTTGCGAGTCAATTCGGCGATGAGTTATTGCATTACACCCTTTCAGACTGCTGTTATCATATAAGACGCTGAAGTTTTAGTGTTAATGGAGTTGGGGGTTAATGCGCGCTTTAAATTATTGCTACCAAATCAGATTTGGTTCTCAGGGCAGGTACCGGCATCAGTCATTTTGTGGCGTGACTGTCAGTCAAAGGGGCGGTCCCCGGCTGGCCAAATGGGCTGAGCTTTTATGTGGTAGAAATGTGCGGCGGTTCTGTTCGCTGATAGCATTGACCTATGTGATGCACGGGATGGCGGCGCCAGAACAAGGGGTCCCGGTTAGCGTAGCACCTGTTCAGGAACAACCCATCTTTCGTACATTGCAGCTAACAGGTACGGTGACATCGCCGCGCGTTGCGACTTTATCGACAGCTACCAGTGGCTTGGTTACGGCGATATATGCGGATGAAGGCGTTCGTATTGCTGCCGGTGACCTGTTGCTTGAACTCGACTCGGTACTGGCTGAGCTGCAATGGCAAAGCACCATCGCCAAGGCTGAACAAGCCAGAAGTGCATTACAAGATGTTGAACGCCGTTTGCAAGAGGCTCGGATGTTAAGCCCACAGCGCAGCATTGCGGAGAGCGTCGTTCGTAGCCTTGAATCGGAGGCCCTGGAAGACCAAGCGGTACTGCAACAGATGGCGGTGGAAGCTAACTACCAGCAAGAGATATTGAAAAGGCACAAATTGAAAGCGCCCTTCGACGGCATCCTGAGTAAAAAGCTTGCTGAGATAGGGGAGTGGGTTTCACCTGGCGATGGCATATTCGAACTCGTCGCCACCAACAATTTACGTTTGGATTTTGCTGTTGCAGAGGATTATTTGGCGCAAATCGGGTCTGATGCTACGGTCACCTTTAGGCTTAACGCCGATCCAAAAACCGTTTATCAAGGACGAATCGGGACTATCGTGCCAGTCATGGATTCCAGCGCACGGACCTTTTTGCTGCGCGTCATGGTCGACGATATTCATCGCAAAATTCTTCCTGGTATGTCGGTGAATGCGACGTTACAAATACCCTCCGAACGCCAAGGCATGGTGGCGCCGAAGGACTCAATCGTACGCTATCCCGATGGCCGTATAGTTGTATGGACCGTTGAACCAAGCGATAACGGATTGGTGGCAGAGGAGCACTCAATTCGCATGGGAGAGTCATTCGATGGCTATGTTGAGATTCTTGAGG
>CBDUGR010000268.1:0-4272 GCA_965366515.1 uncultured Gammaproteobacteria bacterium
TTGAAATAGACAATCATAATTAGGCGAAAAGCAGGAAGAGAGAGAATGAAACTGATAAATCAATTATTAGGGCTTGTCGGGTTAGCCGTTGTTATTTGCGGGGCACCGTTCATCTATGCCGCCGATCACCATGAGACGACACCTTCATTTAAATCCGTAAAAGTAACTGATCAGATCTGGATGTTACAGGGTCGAGGCGGGAATCTGGCGGTATTAACAGGTGAGCAAGGCATACTGTTGGTCGATGATGATTATAAGATAATGTCCGAGGCGCTTAAGGGCCAGTTAAGCCAGTATGGAGGGTTGGAGCAACTCACCTACGTAATTAATACGCATTGGCATGGAGATCATACTGAAGGCAATATGGCGTTAGGTGGGTCGGCTCAGATTGTTGCTCACGAAAATGTACGTAATCGTTTGCTGACGGCTCAAGAGATCAAACTTTTCAAAATGGTATCAGAACCTTACCCGGAACAGGCGCTGCCTGAAATCACCTACCAGCAAGAGATGAATCTGTATATCAATGGCGAGCAGGTACGCCTGTTGCACTATCCCAATGGTCATACTGATGGCGATACCGTGGTTTTCTTCGAGAAATCCAATGTGGTTCATATGGGAGATCACTTTTTTTCAGGATTCTTCCCCTTCGTAGATATTGATACGGGCGGTAATGTGCTCAACATGGCGACTAATGTTAAAGCGGTACTGTCGATGATCAATGCAGACACAAAAATTATTCCAGGACATGGCCCCTTATCGACCACAGCGGATCTCGAAGCCTTTCATCAAATGCTGCTTGGCACTTCGAGCGAGGTCAGGCAAATGAGGGATAAAGGCATGGGGCTGGCAGAGATACAGGAGACTGGTCTATCGGATCGCTGGGAATCATGGACGGATGGGTTTTTATCAGAGAAAGTCTGGATCAGTATCGTCTATAGAAGTCTATAGAAGTCTATAGTACGGCTATATTGCAAATGGAAGTTTGCATTATTCAGGCTGATTATTTCGATGCAGGGCAAGCGACGGATATCGGTTACCTGATGAATGAGTATGCGCTGGATCCAATGGGTGGAGGGAAGGCGCTTGATGTGTCTGTGACAAAGAATCTTGCCAGAAAACTATCGGCAGTGCCTGATGCCTTTACTATTCTTTGTTATATCGATGAAAAGCCAGCGGGCTTGTTAAATTGTTTTATGGGCTTTTCAACCTTTAGCTGTAAACCCTTGGTGAACCTGCATGACGTATTTGTAATCAGCAAATACCGGGGTCTGGGCCTTAGTCAGAAAATGTTGATTCAAGTGGAGGCAATCGCCAGAGAAAGAGGTTGTTGCAAGTTAACCATGGAGGTCTTGGAAGGCAATAAATTAGCCCAGCAGGCCTATAAAAAATTTGGTTTTGATGGATATCAGTTGGATCCTGAAATGGGCAAGGCACTGTTTTGGCAAAAATCAATCAACTGATCTGACCACAGTGCCCTTGTCCCGCAATGCTTTTTATCATTACATTCCTGTCAGGATAACATCCCTTTGATGACTGCTATTTCTTCTCGTGATTCTTCCAGGATGGCTAAAGTTTGATCCGGCGTGAGATCCTTAAAGGGTAATTTGTGGTACGCCGCGATTTCCTGAATATCCGGATTTGGTTTATTGATACTCATGTAATAATGATGGCGGCCAATGGTAACTATATCCGCGGTATCAACTTCAATACCCGAGTCTCTATGCCAGTCTTCACGTGCCTTAACAACCTCGACCAATTTATCTGAAAAATCCCAGGATTTCAGAATCATTTCGCCAATTTGCGCAGACAGACGCTCTTTAAGTTGAAGAAATTCCTGTTCCATTTCATTTTCCGGCACTTGCTTATGGGCCAGCCAGTCTATGATTGGAAGACCACCAATGTCCTGAAGCAAACCAGCTAAAAGCGCCTGATCGGGATCAAAGCCCTCGCATCGCTCAGCCAAAATCGCGCTGATGGCTGCAATTGAGGTACTTTCCTGCCACTGATCTTGCAATAATACTTTCAATGTTGGAGACGGGGATTTGAACAGGGCGCGCATAGTGTAAGTTAAAACAATGCTCTGTACCGAGTGTTGGCCCAGTCGACAAATTGCATGTTTTGCCGTTTCGATGGGAATTGGGCCTCTGTGTAACGGACTGTTCGCTATTTTAAGAACATATGCAGTGAGACCCGCTTCTGCCTGTATCAAACGGGCAATTTGAGCTACTTCATACTGCTCATCTTTAAAGGCTTCGCGAATCTTTATAGCCACATCCGGCATGGCAGGAAGCTTTATTTCCTCCTTCTCCAGCGCGGCTTTAATTTCTTTCAATAGACGGTCGTTGGCCTGATGTGACTCGTCTACCAATTCGAGTTCGTTGGCTAACATAAGCTTTTGGTATCCTTGCAGTAAAATCTAGACTTAGATTAAGGATAGACCGAAAATCTCAATTAGCATGTAAATTTTTGACAATTTTATACAGCTGAATCTGCAGATGGATGGCTTAAAAGTTGGCTGTTTTTCTGGGTGTGTGATTTTGTAGTCGCCCAGTTAATATGATTGTATACGTTTATCAGCAATTGGGCCGTTTGCGCTGACTTGGATTATTCCTTTATCACGTCCATTAATAACAGTTCGATCAGTGCTTTCTGGGCGTGTAGCCTGTTTTCTGCCTCATCCCAAACCACTGCTCTTGGATCATCGAGCATCTCATCGCTAATTTCCTCGCCACGATGTGCAGGTAAGCAATGCATAAATACGGCTTCTGGAGCGGCACTATCCATAAGTGCCGGAGACACCTGAAAGCCAGAAAATTGTTGAATTCTGGTGGCCTGCTCCTGTTCCTGGCCCATCGATGCCCAAACGTCAGTGACGACCAGGTGGGCCCCTTTAACCGCAACAGCCGGGTTACGCTCAATGCTGACGCGATTCTGGTGCTGAGCCGTCAGTGTTGACATTGGTTCAAATCCCTCTGGACAGGCTATGCAAAGTTCAAAGTCGAGCAAATTGGCAGCATTAATGTAAGAGTTGCACATGTTGTTGCCATCACCGATATAGCAGACCTTTTTGCCTGCTATAGAACCTCGATGTTCCAGGTAGGTCTGCATGTCTGCCAAAAGCTGGCAAGGGTGAAAATCATCGGTTAGCGCATTGATCACCGGAACCTCAGAATATTGAGCAAAACGCTCAATTTTACTATGTTCGAATGTACGAATCATGATGATATCGACCATTCTGGACATCACTCTCGCACTGTCTTCAATTGGCTCGCCACGACCCAGCTGGGTATCCTTGGGCGATAAAAACAGGGCATGCCCTCCGAATTGTGTCATGCCTGTTTCAAAGGATATACGGGTGCGCGTGGAGGATTTTTCAAATACCATGGCCATAGTACGGTTAACCAGCGGCTGGTAAAGTTCACCGGCGTGCTGCATGCGCTTGAGCTCAACTGCTCTTTCCAGTAGTTGCTTAAACTCCGCTGCAGTCAGGTCGTTGAGCGTTAGAAAATGCCTGATATTCTTCATTTACAAAGACCGTGCGTTAATCATTCACTACCGAGACTTGCGTCTATCATCTCCCGAGCGGGGTTTGGTGCGTCGTTCGCGGCCGCGGTCATCTGCAGCGTAGACTTTGATCAGTTTGGCCAGTGTATTCACGGCCAGATCCGCTTCCTCTTCACTGATATTTAATGCCGGTAGTAATCGGATAACAGAATCCGCTGTCACGTTTAATAGGAGACCTTTGGCTTTAGCTAGCACCAAAAGCTCCGCACATGGGCTGTCTAACTCGATGCCAATCATCATGCCGATACCACGGACATCTTTGACATAGTCTGCAAACTTAAGCTGTTCTTTAAGCGTCGTTAGCATTTTTTCACCGGTGGCGGCAGCTTTTGCACATAACCCCTCTTTTTGGATGCTGGTGACAGTCGCTATGGCTGCCGCGCAAGCGAGGGGGTTTCCGCCAAAGGTTGATGCGTGGTTTCCAGGCTGAAATACGTTGGCAGCCTTGCCGGATGCCAGACAGGCTCCGATAGGGAATCCGTTACCCAGGCCTTTCGCTGTTGTTACAACATCCGGGATGATTTTGTTGTGCTGATAAGCAAAGTAAGTGCCGGTTCGACCATTACCTGTCTGTACCTCGTCAAGCATCATTAGCCATTGGTTATCATTACAGATCTCGCGTATCTTGTTGAGATAGTCTTTGTCCGGAATAACAATGCCGCCCTCACCCTGGATAGGCTCGACAAGGACTCCCGCCGTATTTGGCCC
>CBDUGR010000269.1:0-4268 GCA_965366515.1 uncultured Gammaproteobacteria bacterium
TCCTTGTATTTCTGCTGGAGGTTGAGATTTTTTGCCAAAGCGACACTCAGCGGATGGTTGTTAGGTGAAATCTCTAGATGTTTTCTTAGAAGCCTCTCTACATCTGGTAATTTCTCTGGGTGCAAGTTGATTTCAGCAAAGGCGACCAGGTAACTGATGCGGTGAGGATCCTTTTCTAATAGTGGGGCAAGAGTCTGGTTGGCCTCTTGTGGCAGGTTGGCTGCCTTGTAGGCCAGAGCCAGGCCATAACGCGCTGCATCTGCACGCATGCTGTCTGGATTGTCTAATTCGCTCTCAAAATGTTTTATTGACTTGCCAGCGGATTCCCCGAATTTGAGTAAAATGCGGTTTTTCATCAGGTAGTATTCAATGTTTTCCTGATAATCTACGGGAATAAACTGTGCGGCACGGTTGCGAGCATCAGAAACCCTCGACTCAGTCACTGGGTGTGTAAGCAGAAATTCCGGTGGGCGAGATCCCAGCAGCCTCTGTGCCGCCAGCATTCGCTCAAACATTTTGGCCATGGCATTTGGATCCATACCTGCATTCACCAAGGTTTTTAGCCCAATACGGTCTGCTTCTTGTTCGTTTTGGCGACTAAAACGTAATTGCCCGTCTAGTATGACCGCCTGAGTTGCTGTAATGGCAGCCATTCCCGCTTCGCCACCAGCGGCTGCAGCGATGACAACGCTGGCAAGCAGGGCGGCCATACTGGGTATTTGCTTGCGCTTCGCTTCCTCGACGTTTCGCGAATAATGTCTTTGACTCAGGTGTGCGAGTTCGTGGGCGACCACAGAAGCAAACTCCTGCTCCGAGTTGGCGTTGATAAAGAGTCCTGCGTTCACTCCAACAACACCGCCAGGAACTGCAAACGCATTCAGCGCAGGGCTTTTAATGACTACCAGTTCCAGTCGACGATCTCGCAATTCACTATGTTCGGCGAGCCGGTAGAGCAAGTACTCGACATAATCATGAATTAGTGGATCCGACATGATCGGAGTGCGGCTGCGGAGTGCTTTTAACCATGCGCGGCCCAGGCGGTGTTCTTTTTCCTGTGATACTGTAGCAGAAGCTGCATCCCCTAAAGAGGGAAGATTATTGGCATAAGCGAAGGCGTAGGGCCAATGCAGCACGACCAGAAAAATGATCGGTGTAAAAACGTAGCGCTGAAAAAATTTTATCATTATAGAACGGCAATCCCCATGATTCTGTTGGGTGGGCATGCATTATTATTTAACGCTATTGTGACATTATCAGCAGGGGTTTGTTTCAATGCCCCAGACATAAAATTGGCCAGTCGTTCCATAATCTCATCATATGCTATAGCATTCCAGAGAATTATTGTATGCTTGCGCACTAGGCTATTATTGGAAGGCGAGAACGGGTGTTGGAAATAAACCGAGAACTGGACGCGACAAATTTGCGTTGTCCGCTGCCCCTGCTAAAGGCGAAGAAAGCGCTAAATGAGATGCAGGCGAATGAGGTGCTGAAGGTTCTGGCGACGGATCCTGGTTCGGAGCGTGATTTCAAGGTATTTGCTGAACAGAGTAGTAACGAAATGCTCGAGTGCCAGAGAGCAGGCGAGGTTTATATCTATTTAATCAGGAAGGGCGAATGTTAATCAGGATGGGTGCATGAGGCAAGTTTTGCATCAAACCATGTGGAGCAGCAATGATTAGGGTTGTTAAAAACTGGGTTGAACGCTATTTTTCTGATGAAGAAGCGCTGATTCTGTTTTTACTGTTGGCGTTTACCCTGATTCTGGTGTTAACAGTCGGCGAAATGCTGGGGCCAGTATTTGTAGGCTTGGTGTTGGCCTTTTTGATGCAGGGAGTTGTCGTACAGCTTGAAAGATTGAAAGTCCCTCACCTGGCATCAGTTTCTCTGGTGTTTATCCTGTTTCTCGGACTGCTATTTACCTTTATATTCATACTGTTACCCTTAATATGGAATCAGTTAACCAGCCTGTTTTCCGAGTTACCGAGAATGCTCCACGATGGACAGGAACTGTTGCTTGGTTTGCCGGAGAAGTACCCGCAGTTTGTTTCTGAAGCTCAAATAAAGGACTGGATTAAGGATGCCAGCAAGGAAACTGGCAAAGTGGGTCAGTGGGTTGTTTCCTACTCGTTGTCTACAATTCCCAATCTGGTGGCGCTGATTATCTATCTGGTCCTGGTACCTATCCTGGTGTTCTTTTTTTTGAAAGACCGAGCTGTGATTCTTGGCTGGTTTTCGTCACTGTTGCCGAAAGAACGCAAGTTGATGAACCAGATCTGGCTGGAGATGAACGACCAGATAGCCAATTATATTCGTGGTAAAGTGATAGAAATCATGTTGGTTGGAGTAGCTTCGTTTTTGGCGTTCTCTGTCATGGGGTTAAATTATGCAGCCCTATTGGGGATACTCGTAGGCCTGTCAGTGATCATACCCTACATAGGCGCAGCGGTAGTGACTATACCGGTCGCGTTGATTAGCGCCTTTCAATGGGGTTGGACTTCCGACTTTTTCTATCTGATGATTGTTTATGGTGTCATCCAAACCCTGGATGGTAATCTCCTGGTGCCCTTTCTTTTTTCCGAAGTTGTAAACCTGCATCCGGTGGCCATCATTATTGCTGTGTTGTTTTTTGGTGGTTTGTGGGGGCTGTGGGGAGTGTTTTTTGCTATTCCGTTGGCAACCCTGATCAAGGCGATTTTGACGGTATGGCCAACTCCCTCTCGCAGAAAACCCAAGGCTGATGAGCCAGCGGCCAGCGCGTAAATTATTGCTGCGCTGTAGCTGGACAAAGAATCTGCTACGGAACTAAAAGCCTTTTCAAGCCTCTCAGTATTTCGTAAATTTAACTCAGAGCATTACTCGAAAATTCTTGGGTTGCAGCTTCTGTTAATAGTCACTGGAGTCTCTATGCACTTAGTCTTATGTCGGTCCGTTCCAGCGTTAAAAACCTTCATCGGTTTTATGCTGTTAATAATGTCCATCGGTAGCGTCAATGCCGCTTCATTACCTAATTTCACTGATTTGGTTGAAAAGCTCAAGCCTGCCGTCGTGAATATCAGTACGGCGCAGAATGGCAATCAAAAATCTGCTGATGGCAACGATCCGCGGCAACAAATGCCGGAATTATTTCGCCGCTTTTTTGGTGACGAAATGTTTCCCCGGCGACAGGGACCCGGGCAGCAGAATAAGCGATCTCTGGGTTCCGGATTTATTATCTCGGAGGATGGTTATATCTTGACCAATAACCATGTGGTTGCCGGGGCGGATCGAATTGTTGTGCGGCTCATTGATCGACGGGAACTGGAAGCACAGCTGGTTGGCGGAGACGAACGGTCAGATTTGGCGCTATTGAAAATAGATGCTGAAGATTTGCCAGTAGTGGAGTTGGGCGATTCTGATGAATTGGAGGTCGGCGAATGGGTGATGGCGATAGGATCACCCTTTGGATTCGACTATTCAGTAACGGCCGGTATTGTTAGCGCCATCGATCGCAGTCTGCCCAGCGATAATTACGTGCCTTTCATTCAAACGGATGTCGCCATTAATCCGGGCAACTCAGGCGGACCGCTGATTAACATGGACGGTGAGGTTGTGGGGATTAACTCGCAGATATATACGCGTTCAGGCGGATTTATGGGTTTATCCTTTGCTATTCCTATGCAAGTTGCTATGGATGTGGTGGCGCAGTTAAAAGAAAAAGGACATGTCAGTCGTGGTTGGCTGGGTGTGGTGATTCAGGAAGTAAATAAAGAACTGGCTGAGTCTTTTGGCTTGAAAAAAGCAGCAGGAGCATTGGTTGCAGAGGTAATACCTGATAGCCCTGCAGAAGACGCGGGGCTGCGTGAAGGCGATATTATCACGAAGTTTGGTGATAAGGAGATTGAGTTGTCTGCAGATTTGCCGCATGTCGTAGGTAGTACCAAAGCGGGGAATAAAGTACCGGTGCAGGTGGTGCGCAATGGTCGAATGAAAACCTTAACTGTAAAAGTTGGTGATTTGCCTGAGGAGTCCGGCCAGATGGCAACCAAAAAGCCAGGCAATGAAAAGGTTGCTCGTCTGGGGCTGACAGTTGCGGACTTAACTGAAAATATTGAAGCTAAAACGGGCATTAAAGAAGGTGTGATTATTGTGGATGTTGAGCAGGGTGACGCGGCTCAAGCAGGTCTGCGGCGTGGTGATATCATTACTATGATTGATGGGAAAAAGCCGGCCTCAGCACAAGCGTTTGAAGAACTGGTTGATGATTTGAAGCCGGATAAGTCAGTGCCGGT
>CBDUGR010000270.1:0-4267 GCA_965366515.1 uncultured Gammaproteobacteria bacterium
AAAAAGAAACATCCGGAACGTTGGTCGGGTGCAACCAGAAACTGGACGCACGAGCCAATAGTAAAGCTTAGCCCTAGTAATGAACAATCACCGGAGGTTGTAGAAAAAAAGCTGCTTAAATGATTTGTGAAGGCGAAAAGTATCTTGACCCCACCGGAGGAGATGATCTATCTGGCCGTGATTGAAACTAATTCCGGCATGACCCCGTCGCTTGCAGGAAAAGCCACCCGTTTTTCATGGCGGTAGTCGGAGAATAGTTGTGATTTTCCGGATATTCTATAACTTTAACTACTCTAATCTATAAAATATCCGTATAAAGTCTTAGCGTCAGGCTTATTTAATCATCTCTGTAAGTATTAAAGTCGCTTTTCCAAGCTCCTTGTTTTGCCTTCTTATTTCACTTGCGTTTATCTTTATCAGGTTTGTTACCCGTTCCTTCAATCAGGGTGACTAATTGATTGGACTTATTGTTAGGAAATGTTTCAGCCAAGCCAGAAGGCCAGGTGACGGTTATTTTAGCCTGACGATGCTTTCCCAGGCCAAATGTTGGCCATGGAGTTTCCGATGAAGCAAAACTACTTCCTGCACGTATTTCGTGCAGCTGGCGTTTGTTACCTGTTTCAACCTGGATGCGTGCGCCAATGCCGTCACGATTGCTATCTGTTCCAACAAGACGTACGGTTAACCAGTGATTGTGGTTACCCTGATTGCGCAGTAATACAAAATCTTCGCTGGTAACCGTTGTGTCACCTAAATTGTAAGGTGCTGTCATGATGGCGATATCTGCAAAACCATCGCCATTAAAATCTGCCTGCGCCAAGCCGGAAGTGTATTTTGAGCTTAAATCAATACCGGTTGCGGAAGTATCTTCGGCAAAATGACCCGTGCCATCATTGAAATATAGCCGGCCAGGGCTGCCTTGGCCGGGGCCAATAATACCAAACATGGGTAGTGCGCCGACTTGATAAAGATCTAACCAGCCATCGTTATCAAAATCAGCGAACGTTACTCCCCAGCCGAATTCAGTATTTGGAATGCCAGCTTCAGCGGATATTTCCGTATAGGTTCCATCGCCATTGTTGCGAAATAGCACATGGGGGAACATTCCGGAAGCAGCAGTTCCTGTACTGGTAGCAAACAAGTCTATATTGCCGTCATTATCATAATCACCAAAGGCCAACCCCATCCAGAGCCCGAGAACGTTCAAGCCTGCTGACGCAGCGACATCGGTAAATGTGCCGTCGCCGTTATTTTTAAACAGGTTGAATAGCGCCGGACGAACAACAAAAGGAGCTGGATCGATATGGGGCGAAAAAAACGCGTTACAGTTGCCAACAAAAATATCTGCCAGCCCATCGTTATTGTAATCGCTAAAACTGGTGACACAAGCACCGTCACTGACAATGTCGCCGAATGCATCGACATACAATCCACCGACACCAGCAGAAGCGGTAATATCAGTAAACGTCAGGTCGCCGTTATTCAAATAGAGCTTATTTTCATCGGAAGTTCCTGTGCCTGGACCAGTGAGAAAAGGAATATGACCCGGGCTGGCGATAAAGATATCCAAATAGCCATCATTATTGATATCGCCCATGGCCGCGGCCAATGCAGAGTCTGCTCCTATCAATCCGCTTAGTTCCATAATATCGGTAAAAGTACCGTCACCATTGTTATGAAACATACGCGTTGGTGTCTGGGCAGGTCCAGCCAAACGGCCTTCGCCCGTCAAAAATATATCTGGATACCCGTCATTGTCAATGTCACCGACAACTACGCCCGAGTTACCCAGTCCATTTGCAACGCCCGCTTCGACACTGACATCGGTAAATGTTCCATCGCCATTATTCCGAAACAAGCCATTTTGTGCAGAGATACCGTTTGTTAGGTACAAGTCAAGATCGCCATCCTGATCGTAGTCAAGCCAGGCAATACCACCCAAACCTTCGCCTGACGATTTGCGCATATAGGGACCAAGCAACGATGACACATTTTCAAATGTGACGCCGTGATCTTTAGAAACTTTATTAGCTGATACCGACGGACTAACAGAAGTTACCAGAACCGCTACTAGAATAATGGTTTGGGTTATCCAAATCCGTCTCAATACATTAACAGTCATTTGACACCGCATGGCTAAGTTCCCTCTATTATCCATATGTTAAATTACAT
The DNA here is from genome assembly GCA_965366515.1 of uncultured Gammaproteobacteria bacterium. GTDB lineage: Bacteria > Pseudomonadota > Gammaproteobacteria > Pseudomonadales > IMCC2047 > JAJFKB01. The sequence goes on from CBDUGR010000270.1 coordinate 2,173, forward strand.
ACTTAAAGTAATTATACATATAATCAAGTTAGAAAATTGTGATTTGCGTAATCATTGACTGATATGATCGATAGCTAGGAAAGAACATTCTTATTCATTCAGCTCGGCTGATAACCCTAACATTCACCTGCATTTCCTGATACTCGATGGCGTTCTTCGTATGAAAAAGAACATGCCGAAATTACTAAGGGGAGGACACCGAGGGTTGGAGAGCTGCGTGCTCTGCTCAGGTCAAATCATCAAGCATATCATGAAAGCATTGACCCGCCACGGGGCGCTTATTGTGGATTTTGTGGTGATTGAGTTGAAATTACGTGATTTTTTAATCGCTTGCCAGAGCGTTTGACAGCCAATCCGACTTCCAGTACATTTCAGTTTGATGAAAAAGGGCGTTTATTTTTCCTAGGAACGGCCAGTAAGGCCGCGAATCTTGGAGGGCGAGAGTCCCTCTGCCGTCAATTGCTCCATTCGCACGACTAGCGTATCCACTGCTCGGAGAGGTAGCAAACCGAGATATACGTGGACGTAAAAGTCACGGCTGCCCAGCTGTGCAATAATTCTTGCTGTGGTTGGAACGACCTGGGTGGTGAGCAAACGGAGACCTGAACATAAATGAATGACTGTAGCCTCGTAAATAAACCCGTACGGAAGTCGTTGTGCGGATTCTTGTTATGTGCCGGTCTTGTTAGGAAAGGGGGAGGCAGGTGCTTCATGAGGAGAAACGAGCAGGTGCACGCAACAACCGGCAAAGACTGATGACACAAGGGTGAAATCCGAGGCCACAAGAGATTTAGAGGTCTGGCACATGAGTCAGCATGAGCGATGATGACCGGTATTATAATGTCGGCCCAAGTTAGAATTAATGTAACTCTTGGAAGAGTAATGCCCTGAAAAGACAAAGAGGCTCTCGGTACTGTGATTGCCTTGTGGACGACACCAAAGATTGGAGTTTAGAATCCAATTGTTATTGAAAAACGGAGCCTCGGACTAACTGTAGCGTAAGCCACATTGATAGGGGTGTATGTGTGCGTGTACTTAAGTCTCCATCAATATAATTTTTCAGATGCTCCTAACAATGACAGGAACTGATCCGCATGAATGACAAAACATTGCGCTTCGGAGATTACCAGAGACAGCTGACCGCAGGACGCAACGAAGTCAGCCTCAATGCCTTCAATCCCAAACTGGAACGGGATGCTGCGGGCAAGCTCATCCCTCTTGCGCCGAGGCGCATCAAACTAAAAACCGTTGAGGCGCTTCGGCTGCTCCAGCCCTATGTCTCAGTTCGCTTTATGGATCAGTTCAAAGCCGTTGTGCCGCTGGCACTGTATCTGGCCCTGTTTCAGATTCTCTTCTTGCAACACATGGCGGAAGACTCCTGGGTCATCATCGGCGGTCTGTTTGCCGTCATTATCGGCCTGATGTTTTTCATGGAGGGTCTACAGCTTGGCCTGATGCCCTTCGGTACGGTCATCGGCAGCCAGCTGCCGCGCAAATCGCCTCTGCCGCTGGTGCTGTTTGTCGCTTTGCTGCTGGGCGTCGGTGTGACCTTTGCCGAGCCTGCCATCGGTGCACTGAAGGCCGCCGGCGGCAATGTTGCTGTGGAGCGAGCACCCTACCTGTATGCCATGCTCAATGATTGGTCTGAAGTGCTGGTCCTGGTGGTGGGTGCCAGCGTCGGTCTGGCGGTGGTGGTCGGTACTTTACGTTTCCTGTATGGCTGGAGTCTGAAACCCCTGATCTATGCCTCCATGCTGCCGGTGTTGACCCTCACGGTCTTTGCTGCGTTCGATCCGGAACTGCAGAAGGTACTCGGACTGGCCTGGGATTGTGGCGCGGTCACCACCGGGCCGGTCACCGTACCCCTGGTGTTGTCACTCGGAATCGGTATCGCGGCAGCGGCCGGTAAGGGCGACTCGGGGCTGTCAGGTTTTGGCATTGTGACCTTGGCCTCCCTGTTTCCGGTCATCGGCGTGCTGATGCTGTCCCTGTATGTGTCATACACGCTAACACCGGAAGAAATCATCGAGGCGGCCAAGCAAGCCGCAGCGGCAGCGCAGGCCGCGGGACCGACTTGGTATGAACGCAGTCCTGG
>CBDUGR010000271.1:0-4252 GCA_965366515.1 uncultured Gammaproteobacteria bacterium
AAAGAATGATGTTGATGAGTTCGATCTTCCAGAATTGGAAACGGATATTAACAAACTCACTGAAGAAGCCGATATCTATATTGCTTATGGTCGTTACGAGCGAGCATTGGATATGTTGGAGCCTGCTGTAGAGCAGCATCCCGAGTCCGTGCAATTACATTTGAAGCTGGCGGAAGTGTACGCTGCAACGGGCGATTCTCAAGGGTTGGCACAACAGAAGGAAGTCATCGAAGCACTTGGCGATGATGCGGCGCTGTCCGTGCTGGCCGGACTAAAATACAAACAAAACGACGTTGCTTCTGATTCTGTGTCAGCAATTGTTAAGCCAGAGCCAAAACAGGAAGTAAACCCATTCGACGAAATTGATCAAGGTTTGCCGAGCCTCAATGATTTTGATGAAGAAGAAGTCGATACGCCAGAGGAGTTCGCGTCGGCTGATGAGGATGCGCTGGAGTTTACGCTGGATGATCTGGAACAGAATCAGAATTCAGAGCTGGTGGAAGATGCAAGTTATGACGACACAGACGATGCGGACGACTTGGATTTTCTGGGCGATACCGACGAAGCAACAACCAAGCTTGATCTGGCGCGTGCCTATATCGAGATGGCGGACAAAGAAGCTGCACAGGATATTCTCAATGAAGTTTTGGAGGAAGGTAGCGACGAGCAGCAAGATGAGGCTCGAAAGCTGTTAGAAAGCATTGCCTAAACCGATCAAACAATCACCCCCTCAAACATCCTCACCTGAGCAAACCAGAATAGCACTTGGCATCGAATATGATGGCAGTGCTTTTCATGGTTGGCAGTTTCAATTGCATGATGCTGCCACGGTACAACAGGAAGTAGAGACGGCATTATCCAAAATAGCAGCGACTCCGGTGCGAGTGACCTGTGCGGGCAGAACCGATGCCGGCGTTCACGCTACCGCTCAAGTGGTGCATTTTGATACAACCAGTGTGCGGAATGAACGGGCTTGGGTTTTGGGAACTAACACTAAGCTTCCCCCCCAAATTCGTATTCTATGGGCAAAAACTGTCTCATCTGAGTTCCATGCGCGATTTAGTGCCACTGGCCGGCGTTATACCTACGTCATAGCAAATCGCGAGGTAAAGCCGGCGATCATGGGAAGGCAGTTCTCATGGCAGTGCTTGCCGCTGGACGTTGAAAAGATGGCGGCAGCGGCGCAATATCTAGTGGGAGAACATGATTTTACCTCATACCGGTCCGTTCACTGTCAGGCTAATAATCCGGTGCGTACAGTGCACGAGCTAAATGTCGAGCGCAGGGATGAGCTGGTAATTTTGACTATTCATGCCAATGCTTTCCTGTATCACATGGTGCGCAACGTAGCTGGAGTTTTGATGGCTGTTGGCTGTGGAAAAGCACAACCTGAGTGGGCTAGGCAGGTTCTCGAGGCGCATGATCGGACACAGGGTGGAGTTACTGCTCCCCCTTTCGGCCTGTATCTGGTGGGGATCGATTACCCTGATCATTTTGCAATACCGGAATCGAAAAGTAGCCTATCATTTTTGAATTGATATTGATGCGAAAAAAAGGCTGTATCTGATAAACTTGCGTTGATAGGATACCTACTTTATGGATATCCGTTTTTCAGTAAAGGTAGATTGAAAAAATGAGTAGTTGGCTAGAGAAAATAGTTCCTTCTGTTGTGCGTTCCGAACAGAAAAAGCGCAGTCGCAGCAGTGTTCCGGAAGGATTATGGAAAAAGTGTCCCAAATGTGACGCGGTACTGTATCGCCCCGAGCTCGAAAACAACCACGACGTATGTCCCAAATGTAGCTATCACATTCGTATTAGTGCCCGGCGACGCATTGATCTGTTTCTGGATGAGGGCGAACGTGAAGAGATTGCCAGTGATCTGGCACCAACAGATTTTCTCAAGTTTAAGGATTCAAAAAAGTACAAAGACAGGATCAGTGCTGCTCAAAAAGCAACCGGCGAAAAAGACGCGCTAGTCGCTATGAGAGGGACGTTGAAAGGAATACCCCTGGTGGTAGCCTGCTTTGAGTTTAACTTTATGGGCGGATCAATGGGTGCTGTTGTTGGAGCGCGTTTTGTAAAAGCGGTCAATGTCTGTCTTGAGCGAAATATTCCGCTGATCTGTTTTTCAACAAGTGGTGGTGCGCGCATGCAGGAAGCATTGGTGTCACTCATGCAAATGGCCAAAACCAGCGCTGCGATAGAACGGATGAAGCAGCGAAGCATTCCCTACATCTCGGTGCTCACCGACCCGGTATATGGTGGAGTTTCAGCCAGTCTGGCAATGCTGGGTGATCTGAATGTTGCGGAACCTAATGCTCTGGTTGGTTTTGCCGGTCCCCGAGTTATCGAACAAACAGTAAGAGAGAAATTGCCGGAAGGTTTTCAGCGTAGTGAGTTTATCTTGGAGCACGGCGCTATCGACATGATTATTAACAGAAATGATATGCGTGACCGACTTTCGGCGATTTTGCTTAAACTGGTTCCTGCGCTGGCGCCAGTGGAAGAAATAGAAGAATTTGAGCCGGTTGATGAGGAATTGGAGCAGGAACACGGAGCTGATCATCTGCCCGGAGACGCGGAGTAACGGAGACACCGCAGGCGTGATTAAACAACCGGAGAGGACCTTTTCGCGAGATAGCGGTTTCGCTTATGCATGATAAATCCTCTGATCTAACCCTCGCAGCCTGGTTGACACGACTGGAATCTCTGCATCCGGAAGAGATAGAGCTAGGGCTTGGCCGCATTGCCAAAGTGGCTGAAAAATTACCGCTGTCATCGATTGCAAACCGTGTGATCAGTGTCGCCGGAACCAACGGTAAAGGTTCTACTATTTGTGTTTTGTCTCATATTCTGGAGGCAGCGGGCCTTAAAGTGGGCTGTTACACATCTCCTCATCTTTTGCGTTATAACGAGCGCATAGCTGTTAATCATCAGGAAGTATCGGATGATTTGATATGTGGGGCGTTTCAGCGGGTAAATCAGGCGCGGGGAGATATACCATTAACCTATTTTGAATTTGGCACACTCGCCGCATTCGACCTTTTTGCCCGAGCTGAACTCGACGTTGCATTGTTGGAAGTCGGGCTGGGAGGGCGGCTTGATGCAACCAATATTATTGACGCTGATATGACAGTTATTACCTCTATCGCGCTGGACCATCAAGACTGGCTGGGCGATAACCGAGAGGCGATAGGTTATGAAAAAGCTGGAATCATGAGGGCAGGCGCACCGGTGATATGTGGTGATCCGGATCCTCCTTATACCCTGCTGCACCACGCTGAATCATTGGCGGCTCCGCTAGATTGTCAGGGACAGCATTTTGGCTATGAGATTGCTGAAGGTGAAACAGAGGAAGGTGAAACAGGACAGCCCAACATGTGGAATTGGTGGGGACACAGGCAGAACCAGCCCTTAGAATTTAAGGGTTTGCCTTTACCAGCTGTACCGCTACCTGATGCAGCGACAGCAATACAGACACTGGTACAGATGGGGTTGCCAATTCAGGAGGCCCACATTAAAGCCGGATTAGAGCGGTCCAGGTTGGCAGGGCGTTTCCAGATCATTGATCAGCCGGTGCGCATGGTACTTGATGTCGCTCATAATCCTCAAGCGGCAGAGTATTTGGCGCAGCGATTGACGCAGGAAAAGGTAGAAGGGCGTATTTATGCTCTGTTGGGAATGCTTAAGGATAAGGATTGCGAAGGAATTTTAAGACCGCTGATTCCTTTGGTTGATTATTGGGCGACCTGTGATTTAAATGTAAATCGAGCTATGAGAGCAGAGGAGATCGCTGCTAAACTTAGCAATTTTGGCCACCAGGCGGATAGCTATTCAAATGTGGCTGCGGGGATTGGCGCGTTAACTGCAAAAATGGCAGAGCAGGATTTATTGCTGATATTCGGCTCTTTTTATACTGTTGGAGCAGCACTTCGTACGCTAAACACTCAACAAGGCAAGGACTGACAGTATGGATGACGGGTTAAAGCAGCGGTTAGTGGGGGCAATTGTTTTGGTTGCACTCGCCGTAATTTTATCCCCATGATATTTAATGATGCCAAATTAGGTCCGGAGGATATTAGGGTCGCCATTCCTCCGAGGCCTGAAGTTCCTTTGCTGGAGATCAAAAAACCTAAGGTATTGACGCGGCAGGTGGAGAAGCAGCAGGAATTAACGGGAGCTAAAGAGGAGACCCCGTCTGTCGCTGAGCAACCCCCGGAAATACTACCAAATAGCTGGACATTGCAACTGG
>CBDUGR010000272.1:0-4246 GCA_965366515.1 uncultured Gammaproteobacteria bacterium
CAAAGCCGGGAGTTTTCGCTAGTGTGCTGGAGTCTAGGTCAATAGCCATAATGGTTTCCTCTGCGGTTGTTGTCAGAGGTGCGGATAAAATCATGCATTAATCCTGTCCAAAACGCAATCATTAGCGCAGTTAGGCTAGTGATTGCGCCAGCGGGATAGCGAAGGGGTTATGTTATATTTACGCTCTGCATCTTGCTCAATCAACAGGAGGAAGTTATGGATATCATGGCCGCGGTAGTAAAACAGCCATCCGGACAGTTTTTAATCGAAGAGCTTGAGCTGGAGAATCCCAGACCGAATGAAGTGCTGGTGCGCATTGTGGGTGTCGGCGTTTGCCATACTGATCTGAGTTGTAGGGATCAGATGTATCCAGTACCGCTGCCTGCGGTATTAGGTCATGAGGGAGCGGGGATTGTCGAAGCCGTGGGTGAAGCTGTGACTAAAGTTCAAACGGGTGATCATGTGGTGCTCAGCTATCGCGCCTGTGGTGAGTGCCGCAACTGTCAGCGTGATGACCCCAGTCACTGTCTGAAAATATTTGAATGTAACTTTTCGGGTACGCGTGATGACGGCTCAACTGCTTTAAGCAAGGATGGAGGGTGCGTGCACAGCAATTTTTTTGGCCAATCCTCTTTTGCCACCTATGCGCTGGCAACGGAAGCCAACACGATCAAAGTGAGCACCGACGCGCCATTAGAGTTACTGGGCCCGCTGGGTTGCGGTATACAAACCGGAGCCGGAGCGGTGATGAACTCACTGGCACCGGACGCAGGTTCCAGTATTGTAATTTTCGGCTGTGGTTCGGTGGGATTGTCCGCTGTGATGGCGGCGCGGGTGGTAGGTTGTGAAACAATTATTGCGGTTGATCTGAATGAGGGCCGACTGGAATTGGCGACCAGTTTGGGGGCAACACACGCGCTGGTTCCCAGCGAAGGTGATGTGGTCGAAAAAGTGCATGAGATGACCGGTGGTGGTGCTGATTATTCACTGGAGTGTACGGCTATTCCGGCCGTATTCCGGCAAGCGGTCGACTGTCTGTGTGTGACCGGCGTTTGTGGACTGGTCGGAGCTGCGCCCATGGGAACTGAAGTGTCACTGGACATGAACAGCATCATGTTCGGGCGCACTGTTAAAGGGATTATCGAAGGCGATAGCATACCTGATCAGTTTATTCCAAAACTGGTTGATCTGTTTTTAGCGGGAGAATTTCCAATTGATAAACTGATTAGCTTCTATCCACTGGAAAAGATAGAAGAGGCGGTGCAGGATTCTGAGCAGGGCAAAGTAGTCAAGGCGGTATTGGTGCCATAATTGCTATTTTTCGTGCAGGGCTAAAGTCAGTTGGTTGTTTTGCGCTGTTCAGTTATGGTTCGCTTGATGGAATCCAGGGTTGCCACTGACCGCTCACTGGTGCAGCCGCTCATTGCCGAAGGCTAGGTGGATGAGGGTATAATGCTCTGTACACCGCCATAAAATTATGGTTTCTTATTTGAATTTAGAAGGGGTCGTGTATGGCAAACCTACCACTGTGTTCCACGAGCGCCTGGACACAAGCTGAAATTGAATCCTATCTTGAGGCATCAAAAATTCCAATGCGTCTTGCCTGTATTGAAGATAGTGGCTTTCCTCTGGTCTGTTCCCTTTGGTATTTGTATCAGGATGGCTGCATCTGGGGTGCCACCCACGAGACAGCTAAGGTCAGTAAACTGTTGGCACTAAACCCCAAATGCGCCTTTGAAATTGCGCCGAATGAGATGCCCTATCGTGGTGTGCGTGGTCAAGGCGTTGCTAAATTGCTCAGAGAAGAGGCGGCTGATGTGTTGCCCAGGCTGATAAACCGGTTTTTGGGTGATAGCAATCGATCATTGGCAGACTGGTTATTGAGTCGCGTTGATCATGAGTTTGCCATTCAAATTGAGCCGCAGTGGATCACTTCCTGGGATTTTGCTCAGCGCATGAGTTAAGGCTTTATCGGAAATGGTTTTTTTATCTTTACCTTTGGTGTGGACAAGATTTGTGATAGAAAGGGGCTATGTATAAAGCAGCTACGTCCATCGCAGATAGACCTTTACCTCTCATGTTGATCAAATTTATTCGTTTGGTGCTGTTAATAGCGCTATTTTTCCCGTCTCTTATATTTGCTTTTAGTGCCGATGAGGATATCAGTGGCGCAAAGGATTATGCGGGTATTCAAAGATATCCTGACTCAAAAATTGATCGTTATCAGGTCGAAGAGCAGGTGGATTATCTGCTTGCTTTGGGGAATCTGAAGAAAATCAATAGGGTGCTGTTGCCGGAGTACTCGAAGCGACTAAAAGGACGATTGACGCGCATTACCTATCATATTCCGGATGGTCATGATCCGGAGGTGGCTTACCGACATTTTTCTTCCGCCACGCCTAATGCAACCTTGTTGTTTGAATGTCATGGTAGAGAATGTGGCAGCAGCAGTCACTGGGCCAACCAGATTTTTGGTATATCGCAGCTTTACGGTCCGGAGAGTGATCAGCACTACGCGGTTAAGCAACTGAATAGAGATGGTCAGGATCTGCTGCTGGTGTTGTATAGCATCAAACGTGGCAATAAGCGTGTGTATGTGCACGTGGAGCTACTTGAAATCGATCAGCAAACAGCCCAAGGACTAGCGCCCAATCCCTCGACTCTTTTGACGGTGTGGCGTGATAAGGGACGCTTTGTGATACCCGGCCTTAAGTTTGATGAAGAGGATGAATTGCTAGAGGAATCAATGGCTAACCTTGCAGTAGTGGTAGAGGCCCTGAAAAAAAGTGTTCGATTGCGATTTTGGGTGGTCGGCCATCTCAGTGCTTCGTTGGATGTTGAGTTGCTCAAGGCACGCTCATTGAAGCGAGCGAATAGTGTAAAGCAGGCGCTGACCAGCAATGGAATTGCTGCTGAACGCTTAAGTCCACAGGGTATAGGTCCTTTGGCGCCTTTATCTGCAGCCAAGTCGATAGAGGGTCGAATTGAGTTAGTGATTCAACCCTGACACAGTTAAAAGGCCAGTCTTACTAAGGGGTGCGGTGCTTGGTGTACGCCCTGGGCAAACAGTCGACGGGGCAGCAATTTAGACATTCGCCAGGCGCACGGTGTTTGCCGTCCGCCTGGTTTTATCCAGAGATTAGCCTTTTCTATTGTCAATTACCCGCTGTGCTTTCCCTTCGGATCTTGGCAGTGAGCCTGAGGCTTTGACATCGATGCGAGCAGAGATGCCAATAAAGGATTTGATTTTATGTTGCAGGTTTTTTGCGACTTCGGTGGTGTCTGTGGCGGCGCTACCATTGCCACTTAGTTCAACCGAAATCTGTACGTTATCCATATTGCCATCCCTGCTTACCTCAATCAGGTAGTGAGGGGATAGCTCTTCAACGGACAGTACCTGTTCTTCTATCTGCGTGGGAAATACGTTTACACCCCTGATAATCAGCATATCGTCGCTGCGACCGGTTATTTTATCCATACGACGCATGGTTCTTGCTGTGCCGGGTAATAGTCGGGTCAAATCACGTGTGCGATAACGAATGACGGGCATAGCTTCTTTAGTCAGGCTAGTAAATACCAGCTCGCCTTCTTCGCCATCTGGGAGTACTTCCCCGGTAACCGGGTCGATGATTTCAGGATAAAAGTGATCCTCCCAAATGGTTGGGCCATCCTTGCTTTCCAGACATTCCGAGGCAACCCCGGGACCCATTACTTCAGACAGACCGTAGATATCCACAGCGTCAATACCCATTCGTGCTTCGAGTTCCTTGCGCATAGAGCCGGTCCAGGGCTCTGCACCGAAAATGCCCACACGAAGTGACAACTGGTGAGGATCCACTCCCTGACGTTCAATCTCATCGGCGATGTTGAGCATATAGGAGGGCGTGACCATAATGATGTCTGGGTCGAAATCGCGAATCAGCTGAACCTGCTTTTCTGTCTGGCCGCCCGACATGGGTATAACGGCGCAACCAAGACGCTCGGCACCATAGTGTGCGCCTAGACCGCCGGTAAACAGGCCGTAACCGTATGCTACATGAACCTTGTCGGTGGCCCTTCCGCCGGCCGCATAGATTGAACGTGCAACTACTTGCGCCCAGATGTCGATATCATTCTTACTGTAACCTACTACAGTCGGCTTTCCGGTCGTGCCGCTGGACGCGTGGATGCGAACCACTTGCTCCATTGGTACGGCAAACATGCCAAAAGGGTAATTGTCGCGCAGGTCGGTTTTCACCGTGAACGG
>CBDUGR010000273.1:0-4217 GCA_965366515.1 uncultured Gammaproteobacteria bacterium
ATCAGACAGGATCTCGCAATACCCGGTATCAAAAGCGGTGTTATTCAAAGAGGGTGATAAGCCACTGGAAGCGGGGGATCGATTAATCCAAAAAGATCTCGCTGATACCTATCGAAAAATTGCACAGCAGGGCATTCACTATTTTTATCGTGGTGATTTTGCCCAGGCAGTCGACCACTGGATGAAAAACAACGGCGGCATCGTTACAGCCGGTGATTTTGAAAATTACGTCATCAAAAAGAGAGATCCATTAATCACTGATTACCGAGGCTATCAGATAGCAGGTTATCCGCCGCCCAGCTCGGGAGGGGTTCATGTTGCACAAATACTCAACATACTGGAGCCTTTTAATCTGGCTGAGCTGCCAAAAGCTGACAGATATCACCTGCTAGCAGAGGCGATGAAACTGGCCTTTGCCGACCGTGCCTACTGGCTTGGAGATCCTGATTTCGCACGAGTCCCGAAAGGTCTTATCGATAAGTCTTATGCACAAAGACTCGGGCAGTCAATTAACATGACCAAAGCCCATCCGGTAGTGCAGCAGGGACAGCCGCCCAATGCCGATGTCGACTTTTTTGGCAAACACACTACACATATTGCCGCAGCCGATAAAGCGGGTAACTGGGTGGCCATTACGACTACATTGAACACCTCTTTCGGCTCAAAAGTGATGATACCGGGAACTGGCGTGATGATGAATAATCAGATGGATGATTTTTCAATGCAGCCGGGTGTCGCCAATGCTTTTGGACTGGTAGGTGTTGAGGCCAATAGTATTCAACCTGGCAAAAGACCGCTGTCGAGTATGAGTCCAACCCTATTGCTTAAAGAGGGCAAACCTATCCTGACGCTCGGCGCAGCAGGCGGCCCTACCATCATTACCCAAGTGGTTCAGGGGCTGGTGAATAGTATTGATCTGGATATGTTACTACCGGATGCTTTGGCCGCCGTGCGCGTGCACCATCAATGGAAGCCTGATCTACTGTTAACGGAAAAGGCAATGCCGGAGTCGATCAGCAAAGAGCTGATCAAGCGCGGGCACCAAATTAAGGTGCGCAACTATATGGGTGCTACCCAGGCAATCAGCGTGAATGATCATGGTGATTTTGTTGCTGTATCCGAGCCACGAATTATAGAGCGCAATCGTCAATCCAAATAAAGCTATGAGTTATGCAGCCGCTAATTTTCCAGTGTATATTTGAGGGGTAGCGTGAAGGCATAGCTGTCCCCGGAAATGTGTTTTGGAACCGGAGGGTAGGGGCTTGCATTATAGGCGCTTTGCCGTGTGATCTCGCTGAGTTGTTCCGAGCTGCTTTCCAGTACCGCCACATTCTTAATCGTACCATCGCGATAAATACTGATCGTAACCTTGATTTCACCTTCGAGATTCAGCTTTTTTGTCTGCGAGTCATATTGTTGATGTTCAGGTAGTGCGAACCAGTTTAGTAGCTCAATAAAGTACTCCTCCTCAAGCTGTTTTTTTTGCTCAGCAGAAATAGTCGGTCTAACATCGGCCGGCTTGGAAGTGGGTGTAACGGTTGCTTTTTGTACACTTTGTAATGGTTGCGCAGGTTTGGCGGGTGGTGGAGTAGGAGGTATAGGCACCGCTTTAACCAAAGTGGCTTGCTTGTCCGGTTTCACAACCGCCTGAGACGGCGCTGTTGGTGTTGGCTTCGACTTTGGCTTTTTCTTTTTTACCGGTGGAACCGTAATCTCTTCGATAACAGGCTTAGGCTCCTGAACACTTTGTTTGGGAATGCTGTCCACGGGCGGCCCAGCGGGTGCGGGTGTCGCTGGCGCGAGGCGTACTGCTAAAACAGGTGTTTTGGGTAAGTCAAAATAGCCTTTATAAAACAAAAATACTCCGGACCAGAGAATGAATACCAGCACTAACAGTCCTCCAGCCAGATAGACAAAGGGCGGTGTTGCTCTTGTTGCAGGTGGTGGTGGCGCATCCTGGCGCACACGCAAACTACTGGTGGCGAGTATTTCGCTGAACTCATCCAGCTGACTCAAATCCACGCATAAGCCCGCTTTTGCGAAGTTACGCTGGTAGTTTTGCGCCAGCTCATGATCATCTGTTTCGATTAAGCTGACGGGAACCACAGAAAAGATCTGTTCAGTGACCATTTCCTGCGAGCAATTTGTCAGCAACGAAATATTTTCAATTGCTGCTTGCTTCGATATCCCCGCTTCCAACTGGCCGTTAAAAACAACTCGATACTGGATCTTGTTGTGTTCTGGTATTTTTGCGCCGTTACCTGTTTTTTGAGGTTCCGGTTGCGCCGCAGCGTCAATCTGGAAATTGGGGTCTACCTGCTGTCGCTCAAGAGGGGCATAATGGCTGAAGCTAATCCCCACATTCATGATCTCATCGTGAGCGTCGCCATAGGGTTCTACCGATACCTGCAAGCCCGCATCAGTGAAAGCGTTCTGATAGCTTTCAGCCAGCTCTCGGCTGTTGACCTGATTAATAATGATTGGTTTAACTGAAAACAGCTCATCCAGCAACTCATCAGGGTCCCGATTGGTAAGACGCGCGATATTCTTAAGCGCTGCATCACGCTTAACGCCAGTCTGAAGATTGCCACTGAACAAAATGCTGAACTTACCATCGTTGGCCATTCGGGAAGTAGCCTCTGGTTAGTCCCGTGCTCGGGCAAGCAGCAGCTCTTTAACAGCTTCAATACCTGGTTTGTGCTGTGCTATTTCAAGTTTGCTTAAGCCGTTTAATTCATGTGGAAAAACCAGCCAACTGTCTGATTCATGCAGATAGAAATCGGGAACGCGATCGGTGGCATTGTTTTTGGGTTTAAAATAGGGTGTAGCGACACGAATCTCCGGGCAACGATCAGCGCAGGCTTCACCTAAATGGCGGATAACCTGATCGATACTGGCACCGGTATCAAATACATCGTCAACCAAAAGCAAACGATTCCTGGCGTCCACCCGATTGATAATGTAGTTTAATCCGTGCACTTCAACGGACTGCCTGGTTTGCCCGATACCGGAGTAATAGGAGGTCCGAATGGCGATATGATCCGAGGCAACGCCGCAATAGTCCATAAATTCCTGAATTGCGATACCGATCGGTGTACCTCCTCGCCATATCGCCACGATAAAATCGGGAGCGAAACCACTTTCAAGCACCCTCGCTCCCAATTGAAAGGCATCGTCAAGTAATTGCTCTGCAGTGATGTATTGTTTGTCGGTCAATGGCCTATTCCCGCGTGTATACCGCATTGTAATTGAATGAGGGCAGCCCTGTGTAGTCAGGCTCATACTTTCATTCAGAAAAGTGGTGTCCATGGTAAATTAATAGCACATATTGACAATCTTTATTTCGATCATTACTTTGTACGCACTAGAGCAAGGCAGCTTTTATATTTTGGCCAGGAGGGCGTTCCGTTATCTCAATCACTCCTTACCAACTATCCCAGGTTGTTTGTCGAGGCGGAGGAGTCGATCCAGAATCAAAGATCTGAGCCCTTGCTTTAAAGATCTGACCCTTGCTTTAGCAAAATGAGGGTTAGACGCATTGCGCAATGATCAGTGAAAAAGGGGACCATATATGACCAGCTTTACGGGCTCCCTCCGACCACGATTCACGAGCACAAAGTTTTACACACAATCTTATGGCCTCTGTTGCTAGTTATAAGCAGTAATGGGCCGGGTATGACAATCAAGGAGAGATAAATGAAAAAAGTAGTTATCAAGAAAGTTATTCAAAAACTACTTGATGAAGGATCAACGAAAACAGAGATATTTAATAGGCTACAAGATGAAGATATTGAAGATAAAAAGTTAGCTCATCTTGTGGCTTCATCCCCTGATAAGACATTGTGCGAGCTTCATAGCGGAAAAAATAACGTATTAATTACAGTCATTTTTCTGCAGTCAATCATAGGCGTATTTTCTGTTTATGTTCTTGGCATGCAGCAAAGTCAACAAATGGCTCTTATTCTCTCAGGCATAACCGTAACTATTTCACTTCTATTCATATGGGGTTTTTACATATATAGCTATACGGCTTACACTGTTTTCTTAGTTCTTAGCGTAACGCAGCTTCCCAAAACTCTTAGTGATTCTAACACTTCGCCTACCATATCTATCATTGCCTTTACTATTTCCCTGTTTGTAATTGCATTTGCTTGGTATGTAAAGAGTAGGATTTACCCTGATTTCAAACTTTTTGGTGTTAAAAAGGATGGTGATGG
>CBDUGR010000274.1:0-4212 GCA_965366515.1 uncultured Gammaproteobacteria bacterium
CATCATGTTTACCTGGAAGGTTTAGCACTTTCGTCCGCTACGCACTTTATCACTCCGTTGGGAAGCGTGGCTATTGCGACGGAACTTAACCGTGAAATTCAATCGTTGCCTCAGGTTCAGATTTCGGATTCAGCTCATGCCCCAGAGCACAGCCTGGAGGTGCAATTGCCATTTCTTCAGCAGGTATTGGGAGAATTTAGGCTGGTGCCCATTTTGGTGGGGAATGCCACCGCTCAGCAAACTGCTGAGGTCATTGACAAATTATGGGGTGGAGAGGAAACGTTGTTGGTGGTTAGCTCAGATTTAAGCCATTTCCACTCCTATCGTGAAGCACAGGCGATTGATCGCAGAACCAGCGAGGATATATGTCGCATGAAAGAAACACTGGTCGGCGAGCAGGCCTGTGGTTGTAAATCCATAAACGGTCTAATGCACAGTGCCAAAAAACATTGCCTCAATACTAGTGAACTTGCACGCTGTAATTCAGGGGATACGGCGGGTGATAAGGGGCGGGTGGTAGGTTATGGGGCTTATGCACTCTATGAATAAGCAGAAAAAAGATATTTTGCTGAAAGTAGCCAGGGATACTATTCGAAAAGGAGCTGAAACAGGAGCCAGGTTGGAAATTGTTTTGGAAGACTACGAGGCTTCGCTGAGCGAGCCGGTGGCGACCTTTGTTACCCTTTACCTTAGTGGAGAATTAGCGGGTTGTATTGGTTCCTTGGAGGCAGTACGGCCATTGGTTGAAGATGTTGCAGCTAACGCCTACTCAGCGGCTTTTAGTGATCATCGGTTTCAAGGGATTCAGGCACAAGACTTGACAAGGCTGGGGATTGAAATTGCTTTGCTCTCTCCATTGGAGCCGATAGTTGTACAAAGTGAAGCGGAACTAAAGCAGCGATTGATTGCCCATAAAGATGGACTGCTGATTGAGGCGCCCGGTGCGAGGGCCACTTTTTTGCCCAAAGTCTGGCAGTCGTTGCCCAATAAAGATGATTTTGTGAAGCAACTGAAAATAAAGGCCGGCTTGGCTGAGGATTTTTGGAGCGACGCGGTAAGCTGTTTTTTGTATAGAACGGAGACTTTTTCAGATGTTTAGTCATTATTCAGAAGAGCCTCAGATGGTGTCTCCCGAGCAGGCGCTGTCAGGCAGATTAGAAGCCATGCAGGTCAAAAACCGTCATTTCGTAATTGGGCACCCTATACAGCCGCCCTTTGAAGATGGTATGGAATTGGTTCAGTTGGGACTTGGTTGTTTTTGGGGTGCGGAGCGCCGTTTTTGGCAAGCAGAAGGGGTCTACACAACTGCGGTTGGCTATGCGGGTGGCTATACACCGAACCCAACTTATGAAGAAGTTTGCTCCGGGCGCACAGGCCATACCGAGGTTGTGTTGGTGGTATATAATCCGCAGCTTGTGGATTTTTCTATGATTCTGAAATTGTTTTGGGAAGCACATAACCCGACACAGGGAATGCGACAGAGTAATGATGTGGGTACACAGTATCGGTCGGCGATTTATACCTGCTTGCCGGATCAGTTGGAAATGGCGTTAGCATCAAAGCAAACTTATCAGGCCCAGCTAATTGCGGAGGGTTACGGTGAAATTACCACTGAGATTAAGGCAGCCGGTGAATTTTATTATGCTGAAAACTATCACCAGCAGTATCTGGCGAAAAATCTCGGAGGATATTGTGGCCTGGGCGGCACAGGTGTGGCCTATGAGCAGGGAATTTAGCTGAGAACTGCGCATGACTGCTAACTGCTGTGCTCGGCCATACCGCAAGTACTCTTAGGCCAGGAGATACAGGGAGGCGATGAAATCTCGCTGGGATTAAATTTTAATCGCTAAACGGGTGCCTTGGTCGATCGCTCTTTTTGCGTCAAGCTCGACCGCCAAGTCTGCTCCGCCAATCAGATGATAGGGTTTAGTCAATCCTTCAGTGAGTTCACGCAAGGGTTCCTGTCCGGCGCAAATCACCACATGATCAACATCCAGTAATCGAGGTTCACCGTTGATGGTTATGTGAAGCCCGTCATCGTTGATGTGGCTGTATTCACAACCGGAGAGCATTTTGACACCCTTGTTTTTTAGTTCTGTGCGATGAATCCAGCCAGTGCTCTTGCCCAGATCTTGTCCGATTTTGCTGGTTTTTCGCTGCAACAGATATATGTCTCTTTCTGATGGCGTGTTGAGTGGCTGGACACCTTCTACACCCGCTCGTGCTTTTAGTGTAGTGTCGACTCCCCATTTGGCCATAAATTTTGCTATATCCTGGCTAGTATCCTCGTTTCCATCAACTAAATACTCACAGACATCGAATCCTATGCCGCCAGCACCAATAATAGCGACTTTGTTTCCCACATGTACGTGTTGTTTTAGCACGTCGAGGTAACTCAGTACTTTATTGTGAGCGATACCTTCAATTTCTGGCTTGCGGGGTAAAATACCTGTGGCAATAATCACCTCATCAAAGTCAGAGTGATTCAGAGTTTCGGTAGTAGCTCTGTGTCCGAGCATCAGTTTGACGCCAGTTAAAGCGATCTGATGTTTGAAATAGCGTATTGTTTCGTGGAATTCCCGTTTACCTGGAATGTTCTTGGCGATATTGAATTGGCCACCGATTTCGTCGCTAGCCTCGTAGAGAGTCACTTCGTGGCCGCGCTGTGCCGCAGTGGTTGCGAAGGCTAATCCTGCTGGGCCAGCCCCTACAACAGCGATTTTCTTATTAGAAGAAGCCGGCTGAATACTAATTTCTGTTTCATGGCAGGCTCGGGGGTTGACCAGGCAGCTGGCAATTTTTTCATTAAAAATATGGTCGAGACAGGCTTGATTGCAGGCGATACAGGTATTGATTAGTTGAGCCTTGCCAGCCGCCGTTTTGCTAACAAAATCAGGATCAGCTAAAAAGGGTCTGGCCATCGAAACCATGTCAGCATCGCCACGTGCCAGAATGGCCTCGGCGACTTCAGGAGTGTTGATTCGATTGGAGGTAATGACGGGTATCGGCAGTTCCTTTCTGTATTTTCCTGTTACCCATCCGAAAGCACCTCGTGGCACTTTTGCAGCTATTGTCGGAATACGTGCTTCGTGCCAACCCACGCCAGTGTTGATAATGGTTGCACCTGCTGCGGCTACGGCTTTGCCAAGTTCAAGCGTCTCCTGGAAGCTACTGCCGCCTTCCACCAAGTCCAGCATTGAAAGTCGATATATAATAATAAACTGTTCGCCGACCTGTTCACGAATTCGTTTAAGAATGGTTAAGGGTAAGCGGATACGATTTTCAAAGCTACCGCCCCACTGGTCTTCGCGATGGTTCGTGCGCGTTGCGATAAACTGATTCAGCAGGTAGCCCTCAGATCCCATCAGCTCAATGCCATCGTAGCCAGCTTTTTGAGCATTATTTGCGGCGACCACAAAATCCTGTATTTGCTGCTCGATTTCCTGTTCGCTCAACTCATGTGGTACAAAGACGTTAATAGGAGCTTGTATGGGGGAGGGGGCAACCAGGTTCGGTGAATAGGCATAGCGCCCGGTGTGCAGTATCTGCATGCAGATTTTACCACCGGCGGCATGTACGGCGTCGGTGATAATACGGTGATCTGCTACATCGGATTCCGTCTGCATGTACTTTGTTTTAGGATGGATAGCGCCATCTTTATTGGGGCCGAAACCACCGGTAACTATCAGTCCAACACCACCTCTTGCACGTTCGGCAAAAAATGCCGCCATCCTCAGGTGCCCATTCTCCATCTCTTCCAGGCCGGTATGCATAGAGCCCATCAAGACGCGGTTTTTCAATTGGGTAAATCCAAGGTCCAGAGGCTTCAGTAGATTTGCATACTGGGTGTCAGACATAAATATTCCTTAAAAAAAATTACAGGCAGCAGAGCGAAAGCTGATTTAAAGTCGGGTTCAAACATGTCTGGCGCTTGAGGTGTTATTCTTCTTTGTTTGATTTACCACTCGCTGCCTTTGCTGCCATTGACATAAATTGCTGGAATTGTTCGATACCCTGAATGCCCATGGGCAGGTAACGTTTGAGCAGTAACTCCGGATCACTCATTTCAGCGATACCTTGATCCATTTTTTCCTGGATTTTCTTCATCATCTCATTTTGCATAGGCTCAAGGTCTGGGAGTCCCAGCATTTGTCGTGCTTCTTTAGGCGACAGATCGAGATCAATATTGATTTTCATAGTGCAGTCCTTTTG
>CBDUGR010000275.1:0-4205 GCA_965366515.1 uncultured Gammaproteobacteria bacterium
ATTCGCAGCTCTGTGTTGGCTTTGTTTGCAAGGTCTGGACATTGCCGCACAAAGCCGCCTTGATCTACAAACGCTCTGCACGCCAGAGGGATCAAGGAATTATTCAGAGGTTCCCAAGCTTTTCCAGGCAATAGAACTTATACAAATCGGTGGATGGGGCGCTACGATAGCCTTAAAGTCCGTGATAAAATCTGCACGGATTCGTGTTCATTGTGGTTTCTCCCTGTCACTCTAAAGCGAGTGATACTTAATCGACCAGTTTCCGGTAATTCACACAACAACAAATTTACACGATCAAAAACAGGATATGCATATGAGCGAGAAACACACTAGTAGTAAACATGAAAAGCGGCAGCGTCTTAACAAAATCAATATGGGCATCGAGCCTGGAATAGCACTGCAAGCATCTGCGGGAGGAATTGAGGAACTGCGTGCGGACATACAGAGGTTGATGGATATTGAAGCCATTAAGCAGGTTAAACATGCTTATTTTCGCTCTATCGATACGGCCAATATCGAAGAGCTGGCAACCTTGTTTCATGAAGATGTGTTTGTACACTTTATCGGAGGCAGTTACGAGTGGAAGTTAAATGGCAAGCAAGAGTATTTGGAGAGCTTGACGGCAGCTTTTAATAATTGCGCAATTGGCCATCACAACGGACATCACCCTGAAATCCAAATCTTAAGTGATAGCGAGGCCACGGCTATCTGGTATCTTGCAGATAACATGTGGAATCTGAATCGCAATGCTTTTACCACCGGCACTGCAATATATTGGGACCGTTATGTTAAAGTAGAGGGCGATTGGTTAATCAGGGAAACCAAATACGAGCGGCTTTACGAAATTAATCGTGATTTGGAGCAAAACCCGGACCTGGCATCCCATTACCTTGGTGCTTATGGAGCGGACGTTAAAGCTTAAAGGATTTAAAAGCTCAAGGTGCCGGAAGTACGATAAGACATCTGGTTTTTCAAAAACAAAAAATCTGCGAATATAAAAATTAATGAAATTTACAGACCTGTTCATCAAAAGGCCGGTACTGGCAACAGTTATTAGTCTCTTTATCCTATTGCTGGGAATAAGTGCTTTTAATCAGTTAAATATTCGACAATTCCCTAAGATCGAAGATGCGGTCGTCACAGTTTCGACCACTTATATTGGTGCTAGTGCAGATTTGATCCAGGGTTTTATTACCACCCCGATACAGCATGCGATCGCCGGAGCTGAAGGGATTGAGTACATCACATCAAGTAGCGTAAACAGCAGCTCTACTGTGGTCGCGCATATTAATTCTGAATACGATTCTGATCAGGCATTGACAGAGATAATGGCTAAGGTCGCTCAGGTTAAGGGAGAGCTACCCAAGGAGGCCGAGGACTCTGTTATAACCAAAGGAGTCAATAGAGGCTCAGCGCTGCTTTACATTAGATCAAGCAGCCAATCAATGACAGATGTTCAGCTTACCGACTATATCACTCGTCTGGTGCAGCCAAAGCTGGCAACTCTTGAGGGCGTGGCCAAGGCGGATATATTCGGGGCACGGAAGTTTGCCATGCGGTTGTGGCTGGATCCGCTAAAAATGGCTGCGCATAATATTACCGTAGAAGAATTCAATTCAGCGGTAAAAAGAAATCATTTTTTATCTACCGCAGGGCAAGTGAAAAATCAATGGGTGGCAACACAGGTTAAGGCCAATACAGACCTGAAAACTGTTGAGGAATTTGAAAATATTGTAGTAGTTCATCAAGGTGATGCCCTGGTAAAGGTAAAGGATATTGCAAGGGTAGAACTGAGTTCTGAGAATTTCGATCATAGTATATTTTTTAATGGTAAACCTGGAGTCATGCTTGCTGTTACCGCGACGCCTTCAGCGAACCCGCTTGAAGTCAGCAAACGAGTCAAAAATGCGATAGACAGATTGCAACCGGAGTTGGCTAGTGGCGCTGTGGTTGAAGTTGTTTACGACGCTACCAAGTTTATTCAGGCATCGATTAATGAAGTAGCAGAGACTCTTTTGGAGGCCTCGCTTATCGTTATTCTGGTCGTATTTCTGTTTTTGGGAGAAATAAGAACGGTAATTATTCCTGTGGTGGCGATACCACTTTCGTTGGTGGGCACGCTATTCCTCATGTGGACTTTAGGTTATTCGATCAATTTGTTGACGCTGTTGGCTCTGGTTTTGGCCATTGGTCTGGTGGTTGATGATGCCATTGTCGTAGTGGAGAATATTCACCGCCATATTGAAAAAGGTCTTTCCGCGTTTGAAGCTGCGATACAGGGGGCCAGGGAAATTGCAATGCCCGTGGTTTCGATGACATTGACGCTGGCTGCTGTCTACGCGCCAATAGGCTTTCTGACGGGTGTAACCGGGACATTGTTTAGTGAGTTTGCCTTCAGCCTGGCTGGTGCAGTCATCATTTCAGGAATTGTTGCGCTTACCTTGTCACCAATGATGTGTTCCAAGCTTATGCGGACAGAAAGCGAAGAAAGTAAAATGGCGAGGAAATTGGAAGTCCTGTTTGAAAGACTAAATAATAGTTACCGAATTGTTCTTCTTGATATTCTAAATTACCGTCAGGTAGTTATAGTTTTTGCTTTTGCTGTTCTGATATCTATACCTTTTTTGGTAATGCTTACGCAGAGTGAGTTGGCACCTGAAGAAGATCAGGGGGCGCTTTTTTTGGCTTCTAATTCTCCAAGTTACGCAAATATTGATTACATTGACCATTATACAAGGTCTTTTGATGAGATTGCTGACTCTATCCCGGAGATTGATCGCCATGTAAGGTTTAATGGGTCTGGTGCACAGAACTCCTCTTTTGCGGTATTTGGATTCAGTCCCTGGGATGAACGGAGCAGAACCACCATGGAAATACAGCCATTGGTGCAGCAGAAGGTTGATAAAATCCCCGGTATCAGTGTCTTTATTTTCTCCAGGGAACCACTACCGGGAGCCGGTGGTGGGCCTCCCATTCAGTTTGTGATTAACACCACGAGCGATTACCCATCGTTGGCTCAACTGGCGGAACAGCTAGCGTCGGAAGCCCGTAATAGCGGTTTGTTCATGTTTGTCGAAAACAACCTGAAATTTAACAAACCGGAAGTTCGTGTAACGATTGATAGAGATAAAGCCGCGCAATTGGGTATCAGTATGGAGGCGATCGGTTCGTCATTAGCCACTTTGCTGGGAGAAGGCTGGTTAAACCGGTTTTCAGCTCAGGGGAGAAGCTATAAGGTGATTTTACAGGTGGAACCAAGCGCCCGTTTGGATTCTGCGCAGCTCAACCAGTATTATGTCCGAACTTCCAATGGGCAACAGATTACTTTGGGAACGGTTATCAGCATAGAAACCCTTGCGCAGCCGGTGAGTCTGGACCAGTTTCAGCAACTTAATTCCGCCAAGCTGGAAGGTATGATGAAACCTGGCGTGAGCATGGGAGATGCGTTACAGTTTCTTGAACGTAAATCACGCGAAATATTACCGGAAGGCTTTTCAATTGATTACGATGGGCAAGCTCGTCAATTTGTTGCCGAAGGTGGCAAGCTCTATTTAACTTTTGGTTTATCCCTGATTGCTATTTTCCTTGTATTAGCGGCTCAATTTGAAAGTTTCAGGGATCCGTTTGTGATTTTAATTAGTGTCCCTTTATCAATCTGCGGTGCCCTTATATTTATTGTCCTCGGCTTTGCTACGATGAATATCTATAGCCAGATCGGGTTGATTACTCTGGTTGGTCTGATTAGCAAGCACGGAATTTTGATTGTTGAATTTGCAAATCAACTTCAGCGCGAAGGCATGTCGAGGATGGAGGCTATCAGTCAGTCCGCTACAGTAAGATTGCGTCCAGTGCTAATGACCACCGCGGCAATGGTCCTGGGAGTAGTGCCGCTGATCCTGGCGTCTGGAGCAGGTGCTGTAAGCCGTTTTAATATTGGCCTGGTAATCGCTACGGGGATGACGGTAGGCACGCTCTTTACTTTATTCGTAGTGCCTGTCGTCTATAGCTATATCGCTAAAGATTACAGTACCGCAGTAAAAAATCCTGGTTTAGCTCAACAGAATTTAGATATAACCTCTTCGGCATAGCGTTGAATAGCCTCTTGCTTCATGGCCAGCGAAGGTTGCTGTTGCATGCTGGAGGCCAAGCCCTTTTCAACCTGCACACTGCCGGGAAGAGCCCAGGGCGCTATTTGCAGATCGGTG
>CBDUGR010000276.1:0-4169 GCA_965366515.1 uncultured Gammaproteobacteria bacterium
ATGCTGGTGATGCTGCTGATCTCCAGCCACCGAATAGGTGGGAGTTTAGTCACTCCCGCGCCATTCGCCGTAAAGAAAGGGATAACCCGGCCTCCCAGAATGGCGATAATGAGCACAAACATCATGATAGCCCCATGCAACGATGCCTGTGCAATCTGAGGCTGGTTTGTTACCACGCCCCAGTGGCTAACGCCATTGAGCAGGGTTAGCAGAAATAGTATGGGAACGAATATCATATTGCGCCATTGTCTCGCTTTAACCACGGGATAGGCCATGGCAATGGCTGAAAATAGCAGAAACAGCAAATCACCAGCCATCACCAGCCAAGGTGGTAAGCCAGCTCCAAAGGCTATAAGCAAGCGGCCTGACAACCAGGCGATAAACAGTAGCGCTAATGGTTTACCTCTGAGCCCAATGACGCCGGTCCATGTTTGCACAGCTGTGAGCAAAAATCCCACGACAATGGCAACTCCAAATCCAAACAGCATTTCATGACCATGCCACCAGACCGGGCCACCGTATGGTTGCCAGTTAAAGGGGTTTAGCCAGAAGTAAGACCACCAGGCGATGACGAGCATGGAAAATAATGTGCCGCAAAAAAACAGAGGGCGAAAAGCAAGTCGAAAAAACGGAGGAATCGCTAAAGCGATACGATTGTCATCAATATTCAACGACATTGTGTATTCCTTAAAAATATAGTAAGGTATACATACTACTAAGCATGCATACAAAATCCAAGTAATTTGTTTATGGATGGCTGATTGGCGAGTTATTGTAACAGGATTATAATGAGTTACCGATACAGGAACCCGGATTCTTTATCAGCGGTACCTGAAAGTTCGTGCGGTTGTTGGTAGTTGAAGGGTAACGAAGTATGATAGTGAATTGACCTGTCATGAAATAGAGCAATGTGAGCGGTAAATAGTCCGGCACAGGGTAAAAACTAACAAGAGGAACCAAAATGTCTTATAACATGGTTGAATTTTTAGCACATGCCATTGCAATGGAAGAGGAGGCCGCTGAGCGGTACCTGGAACTGGCCGATATGATGGAGGCACATAATAACCTGGAAGTTCAAAAACTGTTTCGGGATATGAATCGTTATTCAATTCTGCATCGTGATTCCATTCAAGAGCGTGCAGGTTCGCTGGAATTACCTAAACTGAAATCCTGGCAATATCGCTGGGTAGCCCCTACTGAAGTGGGTGGTGAAGAAGGTTTTGATTACAACCTGGATCCTTATCAGGCGTTAGAATATGCTCGTGCCAACGAAGCGCGGGCCAGAGATTTTTACGCGATTGTTGCCAAGTCTACTGAAGACGATGAGATTAAAAAGTTAGCGACGGATTTTGCAGCCGAGGAACAGGAGCATACCGACGCACTGGACGAGCAGTTGTCAAATACTATCAGGAAACAAAACTAAAAGAGAATATGACCCACTGGTGGGAAGTGGCTATGTGTCGCTGTCCCACCATGAGTTTAATTACCATATTTGGTGGTTACTCGACAATTTTTATCCATCTGCCAGCAGTAGGTTCCCCTCTGGGATAATCTCCATTTAACAGTCGCAGCTGCTCCTCTGCGTATTTCTCGATTTTGCTGTTTTGCGCCAATGACGCATAGCTGGTATTAGGTGGCACCTGTATATATTTAATTTTTTGACCCGCAGCTTTCCTGAACTCTTCCGGTTTCATTGGGCGGAAACTATTGATCGCCGCCATGAAAAACGGATCATAGTTCAATGATCCTTTGGGTTTGCGATTGACGCCACTAAAATAGAAGGCCTGGTTTTTATGATAGATCACTGCGATACGCACAGTGCCTCTTTTTTCGGTAGCTGGAACAGTTCCAGTAAAGCCCAGTAAACCGTATTGGTCGATCAGCTGTCCATCGTTCAGCTTTTCGATTTTTAATCTTTCTTTGATAAACTGTTCAGGGGTAAGGTCAGCTAAATCACCTTGGACCTGCATTTGCAGAAAGCCATCCTGCTTTGCTGGATAGGCGACCAGTGCATTAGGGGAGTTCTGCATTTTCCAACTGCTGGGAAAGGCCAAAGTAAAGCCCATACCTTTGTGGTAGAAGCGGCTACCGTGACGTACACCTTGCTTACTGCTGTCACCAAATTCGATACCATCAATACGTTGTCTGAAGGTCCCGGTGAACCCTTTTTTCGACGACTCTGAAAGCTTTCCAGCTTTGGCGATAACTTCCTGCAAGCGGGTATCATTTCTTGGGTGAGAGGAGAACAGCCCATGGTAGCTCTTGACCTTGGTTCCCTCTTCCTGTGCTTTACGCTTGGAAAACTGTTCCTGATCTTTGAGAACGCCTATGACCTCCACCATAGCTTCGGGATCATAATTTGATTTATATAGGTACTCTGCCCCGAGGCTGTCTGCTTCCAGTTCATGCTCCCTGCCATAGCCACTTAGCAAAGCCGCACCGGCAACATTGGACAAGTCTCCTACTGCGCCGCTTCCGGTGCCGACCGTAAGAATAGCCGATAGTACGTTGGCAGCCGTTCCCGCACTATGCTGTCTAACCGAGTGGCGAGCGGTGACATGACCGATTTCATGGCCGAGTACAGCAGCCAGTTGTGCTTCAGAATTGAGATAGGTTAGCAGCCCACGATTAATATAGATGTAGCCTCCGGGTAAGGCAAAGGCGTTAATGTCGGGGCTATCAATGACCGTAAAGTGGTATGTTAGGTGACTTCGGTGTCCGGCCTTCGCTACCCGCTGGCCAACTGTATCTATATAGGTGGCGATTTCCGGATCCTCGTAGATGGGCATTTTCTCGATGATCTCCTTATGTAGCTTCTCACCCATTTTAATTTCCCGGTTCTCAGACATTAAAACAGGATTGAGCCCACCGGTGGCAGGATTCACCGCGCAGCCGTTAATTGTCAGTGAGACAAGCAAAGCTGCTATGAAGAAGAATGACTTTCTAGATTTACCCATTTTGCTATGTCCTATGCGCTCCTTTCCTTTGATTGTATTGGGGTTACATGGTTCCGGTAAGTAGAGTGAGGCGTTCTAATTTAAACAAAGCTGCATCAACCTGCAAGTTGGTTGCTTTTGATTTCAGTGGGTTAAGCTGAGAGTGGTAAAATTGCGTTGTGAGAAATGGGAAGAGGCCCGCTCTTTCAAAGATGCGTGAGCTGTTGGTTAATATATTGCTGAATCACCGCTTCATCAGTTTCCGTCATATCGAGAAATTTAAACCCAATAATATAGTGGTTTTGTGATTTGCGGCGTACGTAAATAGCGCGACAGTATATTTTCAGGGATACAGAGCCTGGTGCATCCTGAGCATGAGGGATTTTAAACTGAATATGAAGTTCCGTAGGTTTGCTTTGTTCAAGCTGTTCTCTGGCAGATAAAATCTGATTAAAATCTCGCTGGCTGGCCCTAATCATTAGTCCAGCGATAGATATGTTGACAACAGGAACCTTCAGTTCACCGCCAATAGAAGGTAGTACTTCTGCCTCGAAATCAGTTTTAACTCTTGGATGAAGACGATTGTCTGTGACCACGTCATTACCCTTGTCAGATTTGTCCGAACATCCGCCAGATCAACTAAATTGTCATTGAGATAAGACAGGATTAGCTGAAAAGAATAATAAGAGTATAGCATTTCCCTGTGAAATCATGCTTCCTCATGAGTTACAAGATCATTGTGCGGGATCTATTTTTATTCAAACGCTATTGCTGCAAGTGGTTAACAATCTGTTGTGCGGTTGTTAGCTAAAAACATGAGATTGATATCGAGTCGGGGTAATGCAATCTCAGCGATATTCAAGTATCCCAGCGAATCAAAAAAGTGTTGTTGTTCTTTATTACATGCGTCGATGCATAAACCTGGGAAATCCTCGTCAGCATGACAGTCTTCAACTGCCGCGTTCATCAGCATTTGCCCGTAACCATGGTGTTGGTAGTCAGGGTGGAGCCCCATCAATGATAGCCAGTGATAATCTTTTTCTGCGGTTGCCTTAGTAATATCCTGGTAATAGCTGCGTAATTGCTCTGTATAGTAAACACCGGCAACCGAGTACATGGCTAGTCGCCAGCTCCAGCTAAGCTCGTCAGGTTTGGTAGTTTTGTTGATCATCACAGCACCTACCAGACGTTGCCCGTCTGCGATGGCCAGGGCTCTATTGTTTCCACGATAGT
>CBDUGR010000277.1:0-4147 GCA_965366515.1 uncultured Gammaproteobacteria bacterium
CCATGGGCCACCAGCTGGGCGTTCAGGCGATAGGTGTCGTTTCAACGTTGGTGTACACGGCGGTTGTCACCTTTGTCATCCTGAAATTGATGTCACTGTTTATGACATTACGTGTTAGCGCCGAGGAGGAAACGGAAGGCCTGGATCTGGTGTTACATAACGAACGCGGGTATGACCTGTAGAGGTTAACTGCTGGTATTAGCCTGAGCAATCCTGGCGACGGACAAAGCTGGATATTGTCGCCAGAAGGTGAAAGAAGTCTCCAGGGTTAGGTAATGACCCTGGTAGGCTTTTTAGTCGGGTATACAGGGCTTGGTTTTAGATCGGGCTTGTGGAAGATTAGCGATTAGTATTCATTACTGGTGTGAACTGATCAGCGGTAGAAAATCAAATGACTAGCTATGTGCCGACTGGCGCAACGTGTTTTCGGGGTCACCCTCTATCCAGCGGACTAAAGAGTGCCATTGAATGCAATCCTTCTCGGCGCTTTTCAGCTTTAACTCCTGCACGCCGAGCCCTTCTTCAGCAGCACGTACATAATTCTGAGTATCTCTGAGGCTGGTAATAAAAGGGATATCCAATTGTTCCAGAAAGGCTCTAAGCTTGGCATAGGCTTGGGTGTTCTTTCTTACTCGATTGCCCAGAACAGCAATGCGTCGATCTAAACGCTTGAACTCTGAATCTCGCATAAGATCTTTTAAAAATTGGGTTGCAGCGCGTATATCGATTGCCGAAGCTAATACTGGTATTAGAATAGTATCCGCTTCGCGTACCAGCTTTGAAGCGGTAATGGTGTCCAGCCGCGCAGGGGTATCAACAATTACGCGGGTCGTTCCATGCGGAACACGTAATTGCCAGGTGCGCGTTACCTGGCCGCTGTTTATAAAAGCTGAAACGCAGTGTATGGGTGGAACATGGTCAGGCCTGGCCTGCAGCCAATAGGTACTGGAGCCCTGCGGGTCATAATCAATCAATGCCGTTTGCTGGTTTTCATTAGCAAACTGACAGGCGAGGTTGGTTGCCACGGTTGTTTTACCGCAGCCGCCTTTCGCATTCAGGATGAGTACTCGATGCGCTTTATTATTTTGGATCACTCTCATAGTAGATTGATCTTTTTGTTGTTAAAGTCGTTTATATGAAGTAAAAGCCACCAGTTAAGCCGCTTGCCAATTGCTGGGCCTTTACTTAATGGTGCTGTTTTTTTGGTACTCTTTAACGCTCTAATTTATATTTTCAGCCGCCCCATATGTTTGTGATTGCTTTTAGCTAAACCGGTCGAATTAAATTAGAATAGTCACGGATTTTAGACTTTTAATTATGAAATTACCATAACTTATTAATTTTCGGTAATATTCTCGTTTATAAGTCTAATCCAGTGAAATGGCACATCGAGCGAAATGTTCGAAAAATGAGCCTAAAATTATCCAATTGTTGCGGTGAACTTGATTAAGTTGCCACGAAATATCAGGAGAAAATATCAGCGTGTATCAAAAGGATGTCACGGTCCTGGGAGGCGGCAGTTTTGGAACGGTATTAGCGAATATTGCCGCTGAAAATGGTTATCAGGTAAATCTGTGGATGCGGGATGCCGTGCTCGCACAGGAAGTTAATGCTATTCATGAAAACAAGCGATACGTACCAGGCTACCCATTGCACAGTGGCTTGGTTGCTACTACGGATCTAAAGCAGGCAGTATGTGAGAGCCCCGTTATACTGGTTTCTATTCCTAGTGGTGGCTTCCGCACTGTGGTCAGGACAATGGCGCCTTTTTTAAACGAAGATCAAATATTGGTGAGTACCACTAAAGGTTTTGAGGCGGACGGTTTTAAGCTGATGAGCCAAATACTTGCCTCGGATACCAATAATAAAAAAATCGGCGTTTTAAGCGGCCCGAATCTCGCTAAGGAAATTGCCAAACATGTACTAACGGCCACAGTCATTGCCAGCGAACACGAAGCGGTGCGTGAATCGATACAAAAGTTATTGGCCAACGAATATTTTCGAGTTTACAGCAGTAATGATATGTATGGTGTTGAGCTGGGCGGGGCGTTAAAAAACATTTACGCCATCATCTCAGGATTAGCGGCGGCGCTCGAGATGGGGGAAAATACCCGAAGTATGTTAATCACTCGTAGCCTTGCCGAAATGAGTCGATTTGCTGTTTCCATGGGTTCCAATCCAATGACGTTTATCGGATTGTCGGGAGTCGGCGATTTAATTGTTACCTGTATGTCACCCTTGAGCCGTAATTTCAGGGTGGGTTATGCACTAGGAAAAGGTGTATCGCTGGAGCAAGTGGTTTCCGAGTTAGGAGAGGTAGCTGAAGGTGTCAATACGCTCAAGCTGGTTAAGCAGGAGGCTGACCGCAAGGGAATCTATATGCCGCTGGCCAATGTGCTGTATGAGGTCATTTTTAACAAGCTAGATATTGCTACGGCAATAAAAAAGCTGATGCTCAGCGCGCAAAATAGTGATGTTGAGTTTATGTTTACCCGCGAATAATAATCGCTTAGAGGGGAGAGCTTGATGAATGATATGAGTGAAGGGGTAAAGTCTGAAACGCAGTGGCTGAGGGGGCTTTTTATGTTGCTCTACTTTGTAGTTTATGAGATCACTGAAATGATAGTGATTAGTGTTGCAGTGTTGCAGTTTTTATTCTCGATAATAACGGGAAGGTGTAATGAGAATTTGCGTCGCTTCGGCGATAGCCTGGGGAAGTATGCCCGGGAAATGGTTGCCTTCATTACCTATAACACAGAGATAAAACCGTTTCCATTTGCTGAATGGCCAGCGGCAGAGATGACTGTAGCGCCAAAGTCCGATGCCGATCCGGACACTGAAGATCAGGATCCACCGACAACGGGTTCCTGATGAAAGGGTTTTATTACTTCATGTGGTTTGCTTATGTGATGGGTGCCAGCGGGGCGTTGTATCTCTGGTGGTGCCTGGTTAAACGCGTCAAAGCTCGCTATATACGTGATCTGTTGCTAGCGTTTGTGCTCTTTATGCTTTTTACTCCCTGGTTTGCTACACCACAAGGGTTTGAGCTGGCACCGGCCTTAATTATCCTGGTACATGATTTAGCTTTTGGCTCCGAAGGCAATAGTCTGCGCGGGTTGCTACCTATTGCCAGCGGTTTCATGCTATTTCTACTGTTATTGAGACCCTGTTACTGGATTGTTGCCAAGAAAGGATTAAACTCTAGTGGTACAACCGATAGCAATCACGGTAATTAGCACGGTAATTAGAAGACGCAGCAGCCGGTGGAGTCAGCTTGGCGCATTCCATTGGCGGCACTCGATGATCAAATAAAAATTAACTCGAATCATGCCTGAACGAATTAGTAAGCTCCTCATTATAATGTGCTGTTGTTTTATGCCTGTTGCTCTGGCAAGCGCAATCGATAAACAGCCAGTCGACCTTCGAATACTGGTCGACATTTCAAACCCAGTGCGAACCAGTCTACCAGACAGTGAACATCTCGATGCGCTGACAATGCTGGTTGAGCAACTTCCGGAAAATAGTAGAGCCGGGATATGGACCTTTGGCAAATACGTAAATTACCTGGTCAAACAGGGCCCGGTTTCCGAGTTCTGGCGCAAAAACGCAGTTGCACAAATTGGAAGGATTCGCTCTGTTGCTGTTCAGAGAAATATAGAGGCTGTGTTAAAGAAAGCAGCCTATGACCTGGAAAAACCGGATAAAGGGTATCAAAGAGTCCTGCTGTTGATCAGCGGTGGAGGTATGCTGGTTTCCGAAGAACAACAGGGGAATCAGCAGGCAGCAGATCGCGTGCTTAGCCAATTGCTGCCAAAAATAAGGGAAGCTGGATACAGAGTTCATACAATCGCGCTCAACCCAAGTGCAGACAACCAGGTATTGACCGAATTAGCTAAAGAGACTGGAGGCTTTTCCTTTGTGATGGAAAGCTCTCACGACATCTATAGTTTTAGTCAACTGCTTGCCCAATGGATATTGCCCGCAAATAGCCTACCGTTGGTCGCAAATCAGTTTGCCGTTGATACGCAGATATCACAGTTCAGGGCATTATTGAGGCATAAAAAGCAAGCGGGCCTAACACTCAAAGCTCCTGACGGCGATATTATCGATCCAAAATACGATAGCGAGAAAGTTAGATGGGTTCAAG
>CBDUGR010000278.1:0-4140 GCA_965366515.1 uncultured Gammaproteobacteria bacterium
TGATTTTTCAAAAAAGGATTCGGTAGCAACAGCGAAAAACTCAGAGGCAGAAACAGCCCCATATTCATCAATGACCTTATTTTTACCCCGTTCCACACGATCGAGAAATTCATCATACTCCTGTGTTAGCACCTCTGCCCATTCTTTATAGTGAGCACTTTCCCGAAGGATAGGCAAGCCATCCATAACCCCATTTTCTTCGTCCAGCTTATGGGCAAATTCGTGCAGCACCACATTATGACCATCCTGCTCATTGCTCGAACCTCGCACTACATCCGCTAAGGACAAGACGATTGGCCCTCGGTACCAGGACTCACCGGCCCGAGCGCTGTCTCCATGTACTTCCACCAAACCGTCATAGCTGACTTCTCTCGCCATATAGGTGTCTGGATAAACAAGAACGGTTTGAAATCCAGGGAAATACTTCTTTCCCCTATTCACCAGCAGCATGCAAGCATTAGCCGCTATGATAAGTCGGATCTCATCGGTGATTTCAAGTCCTTCACAACCGACAAAGACTTTTTCATCAAGAAAATAATTGATACAACCTTGTAGTGTTTCACGCAACTCTTTAGGTAAACGTGTGTACAGCGGCACATTGTTCTCAAGAATTGCAATATGCTCAAGAGAAACTGGTGTTTGGAAAAGGCGATTACGGCGGGCCTTCCCTCTATATCGTAGAATTCCCCAGATTATTGCGGCCAGCGCAAGGAGAATGAAAATCATAAATGGTTGCAACGCGATATCACCTTACCGGTAAACGGTAGTATTTCAGATTATATATCTTCGTTTGAAAGACTTGAGACTAAAGCAACTCTGGATCGGTTTAAGACATATACCCAAATGATAATTTATGCTTATGCCCAAGTCACATGAATTTATGATTGAACCACTGTCGGGAAGATAGAGAGGCCGCCCCCCTCTATCTTTGTTTCTATCATTGTTTTTAGTCTATTTCTTTGGCAAAGCTGGTATTAAAGCCTCGACAAGCAAAGTATTGTAGTCAGTAGCTGATTGGAGTATCGCTTTTTTATATTCAGCCTCGTTTAGCGTCAAAAGATAGTCGCCTTTTGCTACTGAGCGGAATGTTTCGAAACTAAACAAAGAGGTGTTAGCTGACGAGCTTCCGTTGACCTGCTCAATATCACCAATATTTTCTGAAACACGTAAGCCATCTTTAAGACTTATCCAGCCAAAACCGCCTTTAACATTATAAAAACCTGAGCGTATTTTGTTCAAGTCCATTGCAGGAGAAATACCGGCTGAAGCAGTACTTTTTTTGTAACCTTTTCCTGTGGAGCCATATCCAACAGGACCATCGTAGCGGAAAATTGGAAATAACAAATTAGCCTTTAAACTTTTTGCTACTTCCCCATGTATTTTATGGATAGGGGCCTCTCCTGTTTTACCTGCAGCAATCTTTGCACCATTGCTTGGGTAAGAGGTCATCCATACGTTTTTACTAAAACCGGGGGTTCCTGCTAAGCCGGGCAAGCCAGTCACCTTTAAGTTTTTTGGCGCAGCGATCTTTCCCCATCCTTTGTGATCTTTGGAATCTTCATAAGTTATTATCTTCCAACCGCTGGCTATAAGCTTAGTTACCAAGTCGGTATAAATTTCAGTTGCCATTGCCTCACCAAGCTCAGGGCTTAGATTGCTAATTGCAAAATTTGCTTTGGCATGTGCTCCGCCTTTTGATGCTTTATGCTGACCTTCGACAAGGGCGTGCAACATAATTCCTGGTACTAAAATAGTATCTGATTTTTGAAAGCGCTTAATACCGCTTACTTCTAATTGTTTCTTTGGATTAGTAAAGGTTTCATTCGGTGTAAGTTTTACCCCGGCACAGGTATTACCAAAAAGAAAAATAGATAATAAAAATACGGTTGCTTTTAGTTTCATGAGGTTGATTTTCCCTAAATAATTAGAATTTCCCCACTTAATCGGGGCGTATTACCTGCTGTCAGATTGAAATGTAAACGGTTAAAATGTAACTTCTATAGCAATAGAATGTATCTATAATTTTATATCCAAAGAGCCAAAACCTTATAACCGCCCCTTCCCACGGTCACATAAAGCCGCGAAGGAAGCGATAATACTCATCCGTATTTGATAAGCTGTTGTGCCCAGCACCAAGAATCGTTTTTACGGTGACCTGCTGTTTACGAAATGCCTGTACTAGTTGCTTCGAGTATTTTCGAGGGATGACGTTATCGTGCTCTGCCAAAATAATAAGGGTCCTGGATTTGATGCCTTCGATCCTTTCCACAGAGTTATATTTATCTTTCAACAAGATGGAAATAGGAAGAAAAGGGAATTTATCTTGAGCCATCCGCTGCATACTATCGTAGGGAGTGACCAAGACCATCTTTTTGATTGTTCTGGTTGAAGCCAAAAAGGTCGCAACGCCGGAACCAAGGCTTCGACCAATAACAGATACATTTACATGCCGTTTCTCAACAATATCGTAGATATGTTGCGCATCGTTATAGAGTGCTTTTTCAGTTGGCTCGCCACTACTCCCACCATAACCCCGGTAATTTACTAAATAGAGAGTATGCGCTGGAAAAGTTCTGGCGAGGCTTGGGGCGCTGTGAGCGATTGATTCACCGTTGCCACCGAAATATAGAATGGCGTTTTTGTTGCCTTTGTTGGTGACGACAACGTTAATATTCTCCTCTTCAATGGCAAATTGCTCTGTTCCAAAATCGTGCAGATACTCCGCCGTAGGCAAATAGATTAGATCACGCTGGAATATAAAAAGCAGGAGAGCAATCGCCAGATAAGCTGATATAGCTAGCGCTGCAAGAATTTTAAGTATATTCATGCTTTTGCTGTGAACGCCCCGCGCACAGGCGAGCAAACGTAGGGTATGAGCAACTCCAACAAGCGTATTTTAACCACGTAAGGAGTAACAAAACAATTAAAGCGGCTCCAGCCTAAGTATCGTCCTTTGACAGTTCCTTTAGTAATTCGGTTTTCTGTTTTTCACCCTGCTGCATGCATAACCAAATACGCTCAGCTAAGTTTTCCCCAACGACAAATAGATTGGTCGTTGGTATCTCACGCACTCTGGCGATATTTTCAACAATTGTCAAATCGGAGTAAAAACATCCCTTGCCACACTCCGAAACCGTCATCACAACTATTCGCTATAATGGCACTGCCGACAGACCTGAATGCTTTGGCATATCGTTAACCCGCCATAGTCCTCGCCTTTGGGTGACATTGTAACCTTTGCGAGTTTTTAGTAAATTGGAGGCGATCAGTAGGGTCTAATGGCTTCTTGCTGATATATAAAAACCTTCGAGACAAAGGGCGAGGTCATTGCACGTACCAGTGCGCTGTAATTGAGCTGAAATGTCACTTCTTCACCGACAAACAGGTCACCTTTGACAGACTCAATAACAAGGTGGTCACTACTGGCACCCAGAATCTCGATTCCCGGAGGGGCTTGCAAGCCACTGGGATCGATATCCTGTATGCCAATGGCAAGGATGGCTTGTCTGACGATACCACGATCAGTAAGCGCATGATCATTAGATAATAGGGGCTCGCCAAAGGCAGACTGAGCAATAGCCCCTGTAGGTTCTGATGGCTTAAACTTTGATTCAATCACTTCTGCAACAAGCGTGATAGCATTGGTATGCAATCCATCAATCGGTTGGCGTTGAAGTGGCTCGCACCCCAGTAAAATCGCCTCGCCTAAACGCAGGTTATTAATTCGCCCTGTATCTGTTTCCGTGCCATTCAATGCCCATTGGATATTGGCCGAATTGCCACCCGACACCACGTCTAAGCGCAAATCGAACGTCGTTTCAATAAGGTCTGCAAGCTCAGATAACATAGCCATATTGGTGGCATCAGGGGAAACACCACTACGGCAGGCGAGATTGGTGCCGATACCTTTGAGCAAAATATTCGGCAGGCTAAGCACTTCACGTACGGTGTCTATCAAATTCTCAGGCATGATGCCTTCGCGCAGGTCGCCTAGCTCAACCATTAATAGTATTTGGTGGGTGCACCCTTGTTTATGCGCTTCAACAGAAAGTTTTTTTATCACTTCGATTTCAGTATTGCAGCTCATATCCGCGTACTTAACCACCTGCTCTATCTGGCTGAGCATCGGTGACCGAATCA
>CBDUGR010000279.1:0-4139 GCA_965366515.1 uncultured Gammaproteobacteria bacterium
TGGCGAGTCGTTTGTCGATTTCGTATTGAAACACCCAGTCGCAACCATTGCGCCTCATATAGATATTGATGTTATTGATACCAATCTGGTTACCGATGATGACGGTAGCGCAACGGAGGATGCGCGACTGGAGTTTTCGGATGCAGTGTTTCGCTTCTATGCCGGTGACGGCGTAACTCAGGTTGCCAACACTATCGGTACACAAATATCCGCAAAGGAAAGCAATCTGGCACCGGGTGTTCAGGTCATTCAACTAAGATCTATCATAAAAGATACCGATAGCGAAGCCTGTGAAGTGGCATTAACCGGGCCGCAGGTGGTGGAGATGGCGTCGCAGTGTATTAACCCTGGAGCCTGTTTGTTGGGTCAGCAGGTAACTATTAATAATACAACCGCCATCGCTGCTAATCCGGGGACTGGTGTTACCAGTTATAGCAGTGTGAATCTGCTATTCGATGGAGTGGCGGAATTCAGCTTTGATTATTCGGATGCTGGATTGATCTCGCTACATGCCAAGATAGAGATTCCGGAAACCACCGAAGACCCGGCGTTTACGCTAGAAGGTGCCTCCAATAGCTTTGTGGTTCGTCCCTTCGCATTTGGCTTTCCCGAGATCACCAACAGTGCAGGTGATGACAATACCGGTGCAGATGAAACCGGCGGCGATGGCTTTGCCGCAGCGGGTGAGGACTTTGATCTAACGATTGCCGCCTACCGCTGGCAGGCAGTCGATGATAGCAATCAGGATGGTCATCCCGATCCCTCAGTGAATGTTACCAACAATGGCATCACCCCTAATTTTCGAGCGGATGTCGATTTGGATCTGGGCGACACGACGCCCACCGGCGGTGCCAGTGTCATTGGTGTATTGAGCGGTGGAACACCCGTGCCGGAGCTGGATTTTGCAAATGTGCTCAATGGTGGTGGGCTGGGGCGGGCGGAAACGGCGGTGGCCTATAGTGAGGTGGGGAGTATTAAAGTAAGCGCGCTCAGTGCCAACTATTTAGGTGACTTTGATGCAGATATTCAGGGTGAAAGTGTGAAAATCGGGCGTTTCTACCCGGATCATTTTATTCTGGTCAGTAGTGATGCTGCGCCTGCCTGTGGAATGTTTACCTATATGGGCCAGACCTTTGATCTTGAATACACCCTTCAGGCACAGGCATTAGGTGGTGGTCTGACACAAAACTATGATGAAAACCTGGGCTATATCGATACTGCCCAGCTTACAGTCCATGCGGAAAACCAGGATGACGCCACGGATCTGGGTGGGCGGATCGCAGATGTGTTTAATCTCTGGGAGGGAGGTGAATATATCGTTGAAACGGATCTTGCGATCTTTAATCGAGACACCAGCCTTGATGGGGCTTTTCATTTCCTGCAGCTTAGTTTGAGAATTGATACAGAACAGGACGATCGGGATTTTCTCGATTTTGATCAGGACCCGGATAGCAGTCACGATTGTGTCGCTGCAACCAGCTGCTCCTCGCTTGGTATTGCACCGTTGCTGGATATGCGCTACGGCCGAATGATTGTTAATAACGCATACGGCCCCGAATTGATTGACCTGGATGTCGGTTTGCAGACGGGATATTTTTCCAGTGGTGGGTTTGTTCTTAATACGGACGATAACTGCTCCATCTATATCAATACGGATGCCAGCCTGTCCAACTTTACCGGAAACCTGGCGAGTGGTGAAACGGCGGTTATTCAGCCGACTGTGACGGCGCAGTTGATCAAAGGTCGCAGCCCCAAAATTTCCGCGCTAACCCTGAGTGCACCCGGAGATGGGAATAATGGCACCGTGACGCTGGAGTTAGCCGTTCCCGACTGGTTGAAATTTGATTTTAATGGTGATGCTACCGACGATGACCCTTCAGGTCTGGCGACCTTCGGCCAGTTTCGTGGCAACGATCGGGTGATTTATTGGCGAGAGGTTTTTAATTGACACCAAATTTTGCGTCAATTAAATCCCCAATTCCTTCATCTTGCGCGTCAGTGTGTTGCGCCCCCAGCCCAATAATAATGAAGCGTCTCGCTTTCTCCCGGAAGTCTGCTTGAGTGCCGCTTCAATCATGATGCGCTCAAATTTCGGGACTGCGTCGCGTAAAATTGCCGATTGGTTGGCGCTGAGGTTGCGCTCTGCCCATTGTTGTAGCGCCGTCTCCCAGTTGTCATAGACTCCTTCTGAGCCAATGGGTTGCTGCAGCAGTTCTGGCGGCAAATCTGCAATATGAATTTCCCGTCCGCTAGCCATCACCGTTAGCCAGTGGCAGGTGTTCTCCAGCTGCCGGACGTTGCCTGGCCAATCCAGCAGACTGAGATAGTTTTCAGTATCCGGTTTTAGTAATTTTGGTTCGACACTTAGATCTTGCGCGGATTTAAGAAGAAAGTGCTTTGCCAGTTTGGCGATATCTTCGCGTCGCTCGCTCAGCTTGGGTAGATGAATTCTAATAACGTTCAGGCGGTGGAACAGGTCTTCGCGAAATCCACCGGACTGCACCCGTTGCTCTAGATCCTGATGCGTGGCAGCGATTATTCGTACATCTACTTTTACTGGGGTATGGCCACCAACCCGATAAAATTCACCATCCGCTAATACACGCAATAGCCTGGTTTGGGTGTCTGCAGGCATATCCCCAATTTCATCAAGGAACAGCGTGCCGCCATCGGCCTGCTCAAAACGCCCTTTACGTTGATTTGTGGCACCGGTAAACGCCCCTTTTTCATGGCCAAACAGTTCCGATTCAATCAAATCCCTGGGAATGGCTGCCATATTGAGAGCAATAAAGGGCTGGCCTGCTCTGGGGCTGTGCTGATGCAGTGCTGCGGCGACCAGTTCTTTGCCGGTACCGGATGCACCGTTTATAAGCACGGTGACGTTGGAGTGTGAAAGTCTGCCTATCGCGCGGAACACCTCTTGCATGGCGGGTGCTTCGCCAATAATTTCACTGCTTGAACTCGAGCTGGTTGCTGGTGCAAGGTTTAGTTTTTCCTGAGCGTGAGCGATCGCCCGCTGCACCACATTGGTTGCTTCGTCGATATCAAAGGGTTTGGGCAGGTACTCGAAAGCACCCCCCTGGTATGAGGCGACGGCGCTGTCCAGGTCTGAATGGGCGGTCATGATAATCACGGGTATATCAGGGTATTGACTGTGAATCTGGCTTAGAAGGTCCAGGCCCTGAATACCTGGCATGCGGATATCACAGATCATCGCGTCCGGCTGGGTTATTTGCAATTGACTCAGAACCGAGTCGCCATTTTCAAAACTTTCAGTGTTGATGTCCGCTTGCGCCAGGGCCTTCTCTAAAACCCAGCGTATTGAGCTGTCGTCGTCAACGATCCAAACCTGGTTGGTCATGTTTCCATATCCGTTTCAAGGGGAATAAAAATAGTGAAGCAGGTTGCGCCGGGTTCGCTCTGATACTGGATCAATCCCTGGTGCTGGTTAATGATATGTTGAGCAATGGTGAGCCCTAAACCGCTGCCGCTCGCGCTACCGCTGATCATCGGATAAAAGATGGTATCCTTGAGTTCATCTGCAATCCCTGGCCCGTTATCCAGTATATCGATGCGGCAGACCATGCGGTGTCTTTTATTGGCCAGGGTAATCTGTCGAGCGGTTCGGGAACTGATACGGATAACTCCCTTCAGGCCATTGTCCGCTTCATTGATGGCCTGCATTGCATTTCTTAAGATATTTAATAGAGCTTGAATCAGTTGCTCTTTGTTACCTAGAATATCCGGAATGCTTGGGTCATAGTCGCGAACGATTTCAAGACAATCGTTGCATTCCTGTCCTACCAGCTGGGTTACGTGTTCAAGTACTTCGTGGATGTTCAGTGAAACAAAGGCTAACTGCCGGTTGGGACCAAGCATTTGATCAACCAGGTTACGCAATCGATCGGCTTCGGCGATTATGATATCGGTACAGTCCTGCTGCTGCTCATTATCTAATTCTCTGGCCAGTAGCTGTGCGGCTCCGCGGATCCCGCCCAAAGGGTTCTTTATCTCATGGGCCAGTCCTTTAATTAGTAGTCGTGATGCCTCCTGTTGGCCCAGCAGGCTCTCTTCACGAGAAATTCTCAGCCAGCGATCACGCGGAAAAATCTCAATGATCAGATAGCAGGTGCTATCCA